>NZ_VOZB01000017.1:0-51269 GCF_013420005.1 Acinetobacter sp. YH12040 | reverse complement strand
AATCAATCAGTAAAAATCCACACAAGTTGTTCTTCATAATCTCTTAATGATCTTTCTAACATCTCGTCAATGCTAGAAGCTGGACTTCAATAAACTTAACAACTCAACGCTTCGTGTTTCGTTCGTTTCCGTCTATTTCGTCGGTATGGGGTGCATTCTAGAGCATTTCAGAATCATTGCAACCCCCAATTCACTATATTTTTCACGTATGTATTTTTTATAAGCGTTTTTGCTAAAAAAATTGCACTTTTACTTTTTTTTAAGCATTTTTTATAAACTTTTAGCAAATAGTCGATATTTAATTAAGTAAATTTCTTATATCTAGCAAATCTTTTTCAGCGCTTTTAAGTCTAATAAAAGTGACTTTGATTATTTATTAATCATTAGTCTACTTTTCTGCCTCAAAGCACATCATTTTTTCTGTCATCACACCGATTCAAGCTTCATAGACTTTTTTAGCGTGCATTTTTATATTTCCCAGCATTCTTTTAACGTTCATATGCTAAATGTTGCATGACTTCCAAGATGACTTGTTGCTTTCCACGGAAATCTTCAGCAGAAAATAGCAGCTTTGCACGTCGAGGGAGTTGTTCTCTTACCAATGCGAATAGTTGGTACTGTGCTGCGATATCCAAATCATGTAATTGTTGCTGCGCCTCACAAAATAATGCTCGCTTATGCTGTGTGGTTTGGTAGTCAAATAAATACCTCAAGATTCGATCGATCTGTTCATCATGATTATCGGTATTGTAATACGCCATGTTGTTGCTCTTTTTTGATTTTTGACCATTGTTCCATAAGGCCTGTTTTTTGCAAAAATTATTTTAATTACATGCTTAGTCATTTTTGCTGATAAAAATACAGCCTATTTATGTGAATAATCACTATTAACGATCACAGTCATAAAAAGCCACTATTTTTGGGCTTTAGACGCATAGAGCGCAGGCTGCATTTCACGTACACTCTTTTTATTTTTTAGGTGCAGGATGCCAACACAGTTTTTTCCACGCTTATTCTTACTATTAAGCGGATTAGGATTATTAGCTTTTGGTGTCGTACTCTCTATACATTCAAATTTAGGGACATCCCCTATTTCTTCGGTGCCCTACAGCTTTAGCTATATCTTTCCACTCACCGTCGGCACATTAACAGTATTAATGCATATCGTCATGATTCTGCTGCAAATGCTGATCTTAAAATCACGCTTTCAGTGGATACAGTGGTTGCAATTACCCGTGGGAATTTTGTTTGGTGCATTTATTGACGGTTTAATGTGGTTCACCCAAGGCTGGAGCATAGAAAGTTACCCACTTCAACTCCTGGCTTGCTTGGCAAGTTGCCTGATTACTGCTTTAGGTGTGAGCTTAGTGGTCAAAGCCAGTCTAGTCCTCTTGGCTGCAGAAGGCCTCTATCAAGCCATTGCTGTTCGTTATCGCCTTGATTTTGGCAACTGTAAAACCTATGGCGACATCCTCTTGGTCAGTATTGCGGTTATCAGCAGTTGGCTGGTCTTACATCAAGTCATCGGAGTACGTGAAGGCACCATTATTACCGCACTTTTAGTGGGAACATTAGTTAAGCGGATCTTACCTAAATTAAGCTTCATTCAATTTGGTTCTAAGCCCTAAAACCAAGCTCCATGAACATCTATCTAAGTAAAGATATTTTAAAGCTCGATTGAATCGGGCTTTTTTTCTGGCGCGATTAAAATCTTTAATACAGAAATGAATGTGATTTTTGAAAGGAATAGCTCAATTTTACAAATAAAAAAGGGAAAGATCTCTCCCAAAATCTTTCCCTTAGAATTGAATCTTTAGTCGATCCATCGTGTAGTTATTATAGTTATTTGTTAACTCACTAAAAAAAGAGTCCCTTGGGGAAGAGACTTATAAAAAGTGGAGTTATCGTTATGTACCCTCTAGATGGTATATATCTCTCTAGATGAATAAATCTTATACATAAAATTCAAGAAATGCAACACATTTGGCAAAATTTAAGTGTTGTTTTTATAAGGTTTTTTTTGAATTTTCTTATTTATATTATTAATATATTAATTGGTAAAAAAAAGCAGGCCGAAGCCTGCTTTTAATTCAATAACTTAACTATAAATTCAAGAATTTATTAGTCGGTAAAAGTTACTTTTGCGATCGCTTTTTTGCTCGCTTGGATGATCAAAGTTTTGTTTTCTGACACAGCATAACCTGCATCAACCACTTCCCAATCCACTTTTACCGCGCCACGACCAATTGCATCTTTTGCTTGAGCTGCATTTTTAGTCAAGCCCGCTTCACGCAAAATAGAAGTAATGAAAATCTCACCACCAAATGCGCCACGAGAAATCGTCACTTCTGGTGTACCTTCTGGAAGTTCACCTTCAGTAATCAAGTTACCTGCGCCTTTGTGCGCATTTGCTGCAGCTTCTGCTCCATGGAAACGCTCAACCAATTCAAGTGCAAGAATTTTCTTCACTTCTTGTGGGTTACGACCTTCAGCCACTTCTTTAAGCAACTGTTGAATTTCTTCAATCGATTTAAAGCTCAATAAGTCAAAGTAACGTTCGATCAAATCATCTGGCATTGACAACACTTTTTGGTACATCGCACCGGGTGCATCAAATACGGCAATATAGTTACCCAAAGATTTAGACATTTTATTTACGCCATCTAAACCTTCAAGAATTGGCACAGTAATGCACACTTGAGATTCTTGGTCATAACGGCTTTGTAATGTACGACCCATCAGCAAGTTAAAGGTTTGGTCTGTACCACCCAGCTCTACATCCGCTTCTAGCGCAACTGAGTCATAACCTTGCACCAATGGATATAAAAATTCGTGAATCGCAATTGGTTGATGGCTGTTATAACGTTTAGTGAAGTCATCACGTTCCAACATACGTGCCACAGTTTGCTGTGAAGCCAACTGAATCAAGTCAGCAGCAGTTTTTTGACCAAACCACTCTGAGTTGAACACAACTTTAGTTTTCGCAGGGTCAAGAATCTTAAATACTTGTTCTTGATACGTTTTAGCATTTTCTAAAACTTTTTCACGTGACAACGGTGGACGCGTAGCGCTCTTACCGGTTGGGTCACCGATCATGGCTGTATAGTCACCAATCAGGAAGTAAACTTCATGACCTAAATCTTGGAAAACTTTTAATTTATTAATCAGAACCGTATGACCTAAATGTAAATCAGGTGCAGTCGGGTCAAAACCCGCTTTAATTTTTAATGGGCGATTCTGCTTTAATTTCTTAAGAAGATCTTCTTCAGAAATAATCTCATGTGTGCCTCGTTGGATGAGGGCAAGTTGTTCTTCAGCCGGCAGGAAATTTGACATCACAAAATCCAAATAGATCAGTTATACAATTTGTGCGATATACTAACACTTTTTCAGCACATTGCAGGCTTAAGAATCATCATGACAGCGATCTACATTGGGGTAATGACCGGCACGAGCATGGATGGTGTCGATATTGTTGCTGCTTCTTTTGATCCTTTAGAGATTCATGCGACGCTCACACTTCCCTTTGACCCAGACCTTCGTGATGAACTGATGGCACTTACTTTGCCTGATGATAACGAAATTGATCGCATGGGTAAGGCAGACGTTGCTTTAGCTCAAATGATCGGTCAGGGCATCAATGAATTGATCGAGAAGAATGAGCTAGATCGTAGTCAAATCAAGGCGATTGGCTCACATGGACAAACCATCCGCCACCGTCCTGAACATGGTTTTACCCTACAAATTGGCGACCCAAACATTATTACCGAACTCACTAAAATCCCTGTAATTTCAGACTTCCGCCGCCGTGATATGGCTGCAGGTGGTCAAGGGGCACCGTTGGTACCTGCATTTCATCAAGCGCTCTTCCAACACGATAGTATTCACCGTGTGATATTAAATTTGGGTGGTATTGCCAATGTTAGCATGTTGCCTGCGGGTAAACCTGAAGATGTCTATGGCTTTGATACAGGCCCTGCAAACATTTTAATGGATGCATGGTGCGAACGTTATACTGGTCAGCCCTATGATGAAAATGGGAACTGGGCAGCTTATGGTCAACCTATTCGCAGTCTGCTCGACCGCTTACAAGCACATGAGTTTTTCTCTAAAGAACCGCCAAAAAGCACAGGTCGTGAAGACTTCAATCTAGAATGGTTAGATGAACAGATTCTCGATTGGCGTGGAGATCTCGAATATGATGAACTCGAAGATACGCCAGAAAACATTCAAGCAACCTTAATGAAACTCACCACACGTGCCATTAAAAAAGCCATTTACCGTTCTGATATGGATACTGGTGAAGTCTATGTATGCGGTGGTGGTGCATACAATTCGCACCTATTAGAGCAACTGCGCTGGCGTTTACGTAAACATGAATGGACGGTGCAAAGTACCGCAGATTTAGGCTTAAGCCCAACATGGGTGGAAGCGACGGCCTTTGCTTGGTTGGCGATGCGCTTTGTCAATCAGCTTAGTGCAAATTTACCAAGTGTGACGGGTGCTGCTGGCTATCGTATCTTAGGTACAATCACTGCGGTTTAAGAGTCAAAAACATATAAAAAAGGTCTGCAATTGCAGACCTTTTTATTATTGATGAATTAACGCATCATATTTTTCGCATTTTCATTGCGAAATGCGCGTAAAATCTGTTGCCCTGCACGTCCTGTTGGACTTAAACCCAGTCGATTTTGCTCTTGTCGAATGGCTTGACGGGTTTTATCTCCAATTAATCCATCCACTTTACCGATGTCATAGCCGCGGTTAAGTAAAAATTGTTGAATCTCACGTCGTTCCGCACGTGAAGTCCCAGGATCATCGGTTGGCCATGTCGTACTAAAGCCACCCTTGCCTTGCAAGCGATCGGATAAATGCGCAATCGCTAATGCATAACTCTCTGCGGCATTGTAGCTATAGATTGCATCGAAATTTTTAAACACCAAGAACACAGGCCCACTTGCCCCAGCCGGTGCCATTAAACCTGCTTGGCTCGATCCAGAAAGGTTACCTTGTATTAACGGTGTACCATCGGCACGCTGCAAACCACGATTCATCCAGCTGTCCAAGGATTTTTTATTACGGCGACTTTCACCACTGATCGACATTCCTTCGGGAATTTTTACTTCAAAGCCCCACGGCTGACCAGTTTGCCAACCACGCTTTTTCAGGAAGTTGGCTGTAGATGCCAACGCATCCGTGGTACTCGACACCAAATCACGGCGGCCATCACCATCAAAATCCACGGCCAGTTCTTCATAGGTACTCGGCATAAATTGGGTATGACCAAATGCACCTGCCCATGAACCTTTCAATTGTGATTCATTTAAATCACCACGCTGCAAAATCCGCATGGCTGCAAAAAACTCGCCACGGAAATAGCTTTGACGGCGTCCTTCACAACTTAAAGTGCCCAATGACTGTAATAAAGGATAGCTACCCGCAATATCACCAAAATTACTCTCTACACCCCAAACCGCGACCACGGTTTCAGCAGGCACACCATAAGCCGCTGCGACACGGTTTAATACATCACGATGCTGCGCCAATTTCTGCTGACCCAGTTGTACACGCTCTTCATCTACCAGACCGGACAGATAGTCCCAAATCGGAGTTGAAAACTCAGGCTGATAGTTGAGCTTTTCAATCACAGAATAATCAGGTGTTAAATTTTGTGTATAGCGATCATAAGTGGATGCACTCACACCAGCATTCATTGCTTGCGAGCGCAAATTGGCTAAACAACCTTGAAAGTTATTTTGTGGTGAAATGCTGCTTGTTGTAGGAATGCTCGACGAATTGACAGACTGACCATTAATAATCAACTCGGCATTTGCCTGAGTTATTGCCAATAAAGCAGTCCCGAAAACAAATCCTAAGTGATACTTCATACCCTAGATCTTTTTTGAATTTAAATTGTTGCTTTAACAATAACAGCTCAAAGCAAAAGTTAAAGGTTCAAAACGTAAATTTAAATTCATATTTTCTACTTATTTAAATTCATTTTTAAAATTTGAATTCAAAAGTAGTTATCCACAACCCAACTTTAAATTCATTACAAACCAAACACCGGTTTAAATTTAAATTCAAAACTTTTAAATTTAAAGATAAATTAGGTGCATAAAAAATTATCCACAAATGCAAAATGGGGTAAAAATTCATTTTTATTATTAACAATCAAAATATTATAGGTTTTAAAATATACTCCCTATAGATCCAATAAGTCTGAGCAACTTTTAAATTCAAATTTTAAATTTAAACACGGCGAAATGAATTCATTTTTCAAATTTGAATTCATAAACTTTAAATTCATTTTTTTCGTATAGGATTTTTTGAATTCAAATTCATAGTTTGAATTCAAAAACACAATTTAAATTCAAAACGCTTTGGTTATTTTTTGATTTTGATTCACACACATCACAGGCTATTGATACACAAAAAACCATACGAAGATTAGCGCAGAATATTTATAAATGAATGAACACTTTATGATCAATAGTTTCTTATCGTTTCAGCGATAAGCGGTGTGATTTTGCAAAGAGGCGCAATGATGCCCGAACTATAGCGATAAAAAAAGCGGCCATGTGCATGACCGCTTTTTTATCATTCAAACTATGGTTTAAATGGTCATATCTTCGCTAAGTGCCAGTGGATTCGGCAAAATTTTCGCCAAAGCACGACATAAAGCTGTTAATTCTGCAGTATCGTTCGGCATTAAAGTGATGTGACCGATTTTGCGACCTTCACGCTCTGTTTTGTTATACAGATGCAAATGTGCGCCATTCAGTGCCAATACATCTTCAGACTTCGGATGTTGACCAATGATGTTCACCATGACCGTTGGACGAACAACTTCAGTCGAACCTAAAGGTAACCCCGCTACAGCACGAATATGGTTTTCAAACTGTGAACACACTGCACCTTCAATCGACCAATGCCCCGAGTTATGCACACGTGGCGCCATCTCATTGGCATATAAGCCTTTATCTGTCACAAACAGCTCTAGCGTCAAAACACCGACATAATTCAAATGATTGAGCAGGCGAGTAATGTAGTCTTGCGCAACTGGTTGTAAGTCTGCGCTGTTTGGCGCAGGCACAATCGAATGCGACAAAATGCCGTTGTGGTGGTGGTTTTCCGCCAATGGCCATGTTTTCACATCACCATCTTGACCACGCACCGCAATGATTGAGACTTCACGTGAGAAGGTTACAAAGCTTTCCGCGATCAATTCACCTGCAGGGCCTAGTTCAGCCCATGCTTGATCCATTTGCTCAGCGCTACGTAGCACAAATTGACCTTTACCATCATAACCGCCACGCGATGTTTTCAGTACGATGGGTAAACCCAACTCAGCAACAGCAGCTTGTAAACCCTCGAAAGATGTCACGGCCTTATAAGGTGCAACTGGGATAGCCAATTCATCAAACAAAGCCTTTTCGGACAAACGATGCTGTGCAATCGCTAAAGCTTGGCGCGGTGGGTGCAATGCTTTGTTCTTGGTCAACACATCAACATCTGCTAACGGAGTATTTTCAAACTCTAAGCTGAAAACATCTGCGCTCTGAATGAAATCTTGCAAACCATTTTCAGCTTGAGTCGAAATCACTGGACCCAGCGCTGCAGAAGGGCAGTCGGTACTCGCTTCAAAGAAGGTGCATTGAATGTTTAAAGGCAATGCCGCTTGCGCCATCATGCGACCAAGCTGGCCACCACCAAAAATACCAATGGTTTTATCCATGAGAAATGCCCCTTAATTAAGCTTGACCCGGAATATTTTTACTCGCCACTTTATCGGTTTGCGCAGCACGGAAATCTGCAACATTCTTTGCAATTTCAGGACGTGTTAAACCTAAAATTTGTGCCGCCATGATCGCTGCATTGGTTGCACCCGCTGGGCCAATCGCCAAAGTACCGACAGCAATACCTGCTGGCATTTGTACAATTGAAAGTAGTGAATCTACACCATTTAAAATCGATGATTTTACCGGTACGCCAAGTACAGGCAGGTCAGTCTTTGCTGCGCACATGCCTGGCAAATGTGCTGCACCGCCAGCACCGGCAATAATCACTTGAATACCACGATCACGTGCGGTTTCAGCATATTCGAATAATCGATCTGGAGTTCGGTGTGCAGATACAACTTCCGCTTCAAATGGGACGCCAAGCTGTTTCAGCATATTGGCAGTGTTTTCTAGCGTTGCCCAATCCGATTGAGAACCCATGATAATTCCAACGAGAGGAGTGTCTTGTGAAGCGGCCGCATTCATTGCAATGTTTCCAGAGATTAAAGTAAGAGAGAGTAAATCTCGACTAGAGCCAAGCTTTAATAAGAGCCCCATATTATAGACTGAAAATTCATCTCAATAAAATTTAACGGTTGTCTTTAAAAGAAAACTCCATAATATTTTGATGAAAATATTTTTATTTTTTTCAATTTTATAAAAACTTTTATTAAATCAATATTTATAACAACACTTTAAATATGAAACAGATGTTTATCCTACTTACTCTAGCCCTAAGCTCTCAAAGTTTTGCCCAACTCGTTCAACTCAATACGAACCAATTTGTGAAAGAATTTAACCTTTTACAGCAACAAAAAGACTATAACGGCCAAATTAAGAGTAATGGCTACATCCACGAAAAATTTTTAGTCACCGGAAAATCGATCATTGATGAACGTGAGTCGGTCAAGATGACAGGCTATTACAAAGCAGATGATGGCCGCGATAAAATGTATTCAATTTCAGAATATCGTGTGTATTGCGATGACCAAAGCTATGGTTTTGCTCTCATGAACTTTGAAGCAGACGGTCAAATGACTGTACTGACCAGTGAGAGTGATTATGCCTTTGACTATGAAGATCCCACTCCACGAGACCGTGAGTTTAGTAAAGTCCTCAAAAATGCCTGCAAACACGCCTCACTTAAATGATCAGAGCCATGCAGCATTGGATCAGTTAAGCACTGCGAAATACAAAATAGACACATCCAAAAAGGCATAAACCTGCCCACAAATAGTCCAACTTAAAGGGTTGTTTAAAAAGGAAAATCATAAATGGAACGAAGACCAATAGCGTCACGACTTCTTGTGTGATTTTCATTTGACCCAAAGACCACCCATGTTTGGCCAACAGTCGCGTTGCTGGGATCATAAAACTGTATTCGAGTAACGCGATCGCCCATCCAAATAAAATCGCTTGCCAAAGCGGTGCATCATGTAAAAACTTCAGATGTCCATACCAGGCCAAAGTCATAAAACAGTTGGAAATAATCAATAAAAACAGGGCAAGTGACATAAGCAATCAAGATCGCAAAAAATTGCGCATATTGTACGTTTTTCATCAGGATTTCGCGCCTATTTTCCGTGTTTTTATCCTCAAGAAAATTGCGCACATTTGATCAGTTGCGAGCTTAATCTTTTTGCACGATCTCATACAAAAAAATCTATCTTTTCGCTAAGACCCTTGCTATGGTTGCTCTCAAATGAAATTAACCTTTTCAACCAAATCTATAATGACAACACCACAATAACAAAGTGATGTGTCGATAAAAGCAGTGGAGTTAGAACGAATGCATCTGCATATCTTGGGTATTTGTGGCACCTTTATGGGTTCATTGGCGCTCTTGGCTCGTGATTTAGGACATAAGGTGACGGGTTCAGACCAAAACGTTTACCCACCAATGTCTACCCAATTGGAAAATGCAGGCATTACCTTAATGCAAGGCTATGACCGTAGCCACCTTCAACCACACCCAGATCTCGTGATTGTCGGCAATGCCATGAAACGTGGCATTGATGCAGTGGAATACATGCTGAACGAAGGCCTGCCTTATATTTCTGGCCCACAGTTCCTTGCAGACCACGTGCTACAAGGTAAACATGTCTTAGGTGTTGCAGGCACACATGGTAAAACCACAACCACAACCATGTTGGCATGGGTGCTCGATCAAGCGGGTTTAAACCCGGGTTTCTTGATTGGCGGCGTACCCTTAGGCTTTAGTGAAAGCGCACGTTTAGGCGGTGGAAAATACTTCTGTGTAGAAGCCGATGAATATGATTCGGCATTTTTCGACAAACGTTCTAAGTTTGTGCATTACCATCCTAAAACAACGATTTTAAATAACCTTGAATTTGATCATGCCGACATCTTCGATGACTTGGCTGCGATTCAAAAGCAATTCCATCATCTAGTGCGTACTATTCCAAGTGAAGGCCGTATCATTGCGCCCATCACTGAAACAAATATTGATGAAGTCTTGGAAATGGGCTGCTGGACACCTGTAGTGCGTACATCTTTAGATGCCAATAACAAATCTGAACTGTATGCCGAACAATTGTCTGCTGACGGTTCACATTTCAAAGTGCTACAGCATGGTGTCGTGAAAGGCGAAGTGAAATGGAACATGACTGGGCAACACAGCGTAGCCAATGCTTTGGCAACCATTGCTGCGGCTGAACATGTCGGTGTGTCGATTGAAACAGCTTGTGAAGCATTATCTAATTTTGGTGGTGTGAAACGTCGTATGGAACTTCTGGGTACAGTTCGTGGTATTGAGGTTTATGATGACTTTGCTCATCACCCCACTGCCATTGATACCACACTGGAAGGTGCACGTAAGCGTCTCGGTGAGCGTAAATTGTGGGCAGTAATTGAACCGCGTTCGAACACTATGCGTATGGGTAGCCATAAAGATGGGCTTGCACATTCTACACGCTTAGCAGATGAAGTGATTTGGTATCAACCTGAAGGTTTGGATTGGGATTTACAACCTGTGATTGAAGCTGCTGCGAATAAAGCTGTGGTGGCTCGTTCACTGGATGAGATCATTCAAACCATCGTAAGCGAGGCAGGCGAGGGCGATGCTGTGGTGATTATGTCGAATGGCGGTTTTGGTGGTTTACATCAGAAGTTGATCAGTGCATTAAAAGCCTAAACCCACTAGATAAAATAAAAAAAGCCCGCTGCGCGGGCTTTTTTTTTATTCACACTCAGCTTAAAAATAATGCTGATAGCCTCGGTTTTTATAGCCTAAATCCAGCTTAACCGGCTGTTCAACATTCTCTAATCTTAACAATGTCGTTAAAAACGCCTGAATTTGTTCTAGATTGAGCACGTCGGGTTGAAAGCTTGAATGTCCAAAGCGCTGAAACAAACTAGCAATTTCACTATGTCGGTTGACATATTTCATCGACCATTTTGAAAAATCGATTTGATCAATATTTTGATCAGGATAACGCACAATATCCCGATGGCGAGTATCTTTCGCAATATGCTGAAAAAGCTGTTCGAGAGCCGCTTGCTCACCTTGCAGGCATTGGAAGAACCGGCCTTCGGCATAGTACAGCACGCCAAAAATACGCTGTTCGTTATTGAAGCTGCGAGCTCTTACCAAAATATCACTTAAATCTTGTATTAAATCAAATTGTTGTTCTACACGTGTACTGGCATAACAGAGTTGTATCATTGTGTTTATTCTTAAAGTATTTGCACGATTTTAACGTAGAAAGCGCTATAGGATGAGTAAATATTTGTATATTTTTTAATCAAATGTGCTTTTTAACTTACAACAGAAAACCAAGATCACGTATACCGATAACACCCTCATTTTTTTAAACTCATACATATTAAAACAATGAAATTATTTCCATTTGAAGATGAATAAAGAGGCCGACCATGCTTAAAAATTTACTCATTTTTTTATCGATCACTTGTGTATATTTTGCTGCCTTGATCATACTGAATAATTTTGGCGTTTCAGATTTTTTTAATGTTGTTATTTGCTCATTTATTTTAGGAATAATACTGCGTACTGTGATTCCTCACTATCTCATTTATTTACTGATGATGATGACTATTGGCAGTATTTATTTTGTACTGAATAACTTTGCATTATTAAATATCATGTGTTTAAGCTTATTTTTAGGGATATCAAGCTGCTCGATCTTATTGCAGTTTTGGCCAAATCTTTTTAAAGCACCTTCAACGCTGTTAAAATTAAAGCTCAATTAAATACAAATTAGCTTTTAAGTTTTTTTTAAAATTTCATAATGATAGAAAAGCCCGCATCGCGGGCTTTTTTAGGCTTGAACATCGGCTAATGTCTTGTCTCGGCGAAACATCACCTCTACATAAGAACAGGTTGGAATAATTATTAAGTGTTTCTCACGAGCGAATTCCACCAAATGATCCAATAACACTCGAGCAACCCCTTGCCCACGTAAGGAATCATCTACCCACGTGTGATTTGCCACAATGGTATGTTCATCACGCCATAGATAACTCATTTCTGCAAGGCGTACACCCTCAGCATTTAACTGAAAAAATTCACCTTTTTGACCATTATCTTGATGTTGCATAGTCACTGTTTTTTCTTCCTTTTTATGAAAAAATACACCGTGTAACAAACGAGAAAGTGATTGGTACAGAACTTAAACAACCTATATTCAACTGTAGGTGATAATAAATCCGTACACCTTTCACATTAATTAAAAAACAATTAAATCACACTTGCCGGATATTTTTATTATGGACCTTTATCTTGTCGCTATCTTTGTATTACTGATTGCTGCAGCATGCTTGGTTGTATCGCTGTATAAATCACGATCTTAATTCAACTTCACAACTAGATTTCAAATAAAAACAGCCTGATTGCAATACGATCAGGCTGTTTTTATTTATCCAAATGATTAATCTACATCACGCTATACAATTTAGCGTAGAACATCACGAATCGATTCATCTTTATCAAATACGGATTTTGCAAAAGGGCAGAGTGGAATAATTTTCACGTTCTTTTCCCGAGCAAAATTCACTGCTGCATCGAGGAGATGTCGTCCAACACCTTGTCCTCGCAAGCTGTCACTGACGTCGGTATGATCAATAATAAATTTATCACCGCCTGCCCATGAGTAAGTCATCTCTGCCAAACGTTCCCCATCTTGCTCAACAAAGAAAGCTCCTTTTTTTTGATCATCATCTTGTTGTACAAACATCTCAAATTTCCTCCATTTTTTTATAAATTGGCATGTAATGGAGGTCAACTCTGTTGTTTTTTATTAATTTAAACCGCATGCATAGGGCTTAAATCGGTTCCTGCTCGTGTATAGAGCATAGTAAAATAAGCCACTTTATTTATTTGAAGACACTCATGTCTGCCTCTCCCTCCGAAACGGCTTCTTCTGGCTCTTGGACGGCTGTGATTGCTTTGGCTTTCGCAGCATTTATTTTTAATACCACTGAATTTGTACCTGTCGCGTTACTCAGCGATATTGGCAAAACCTTTAATTTAGCCGCGACCGATGTCGGCATCATGATTACGCTCTATGCATGGGTGGTTGCGCCGATTTCTTTGCCAATCATGTTATTGACCAAAAATATTGAACGTCGCTCGCTCCTGATTTGTTTATTTATAGTGTTTATTATCAGCCATGTTCTGTCGTATTTCGCATGGAGCTTTAATACTTTATTGCTCAGTCGAATTGGCATTGCTTTCTCGCATGCACTTTTTTGGTCCATTACCGCATCGCTGGCAGTTCGTGTTGCACCGAAAGGCAAAGAATTTCAAGCCTTGGGGCTTTTGGCCACAGGCACAGCTTTGGCGATGGTTCTCGGTATTCCGTTTGGGCGTATGGTCGGAGAAGCCTATGGTTGGCGAAATACCTTTGCTCTGATTGGCATTGGCGCCAGTATCGTTTGCCTGATTTTAGCCAAAACGCTACCAATACTGCCGAGTTTGAACTCTGGCTCGCTGAGCAGCCTAAAACAGTTTATTCGTCGTCCAAGCTTAATGATGGTGTTTGTATTAACCATTATCGTGATTAGTGCGTAATTTACCGCATATAGCTATATCGAACCGTTTTCGCTCAACATTGCTGCATTAAGTTCCATGCAAACCACCACGTTGCTATTAATCTTTGGTGCAGCAGGCTTTCTGGGATCTTATCTCTTTGGGAAATTTGGTGGGAAATATCCCAAAGTTGCGATTCCTTTGAGTACAGCCACACTGGCTTTATCCATGCTGCTGTTGCTGCCTGTTTCTTTGAGTTTTGCAGGTGTGAGTGCCGTGTGCCTACTATGGGGCATGAGTATCATTGGATTTAGTCTCGCATTACAGTCAAAGACACTACATCTCGCATCCGACGCCACAGATGTCGCCATGGCCATTTATTCAGGACTTTATAATGTCGGGATTGGCGGTGGTGCACTCTTGGGCGGCATGGTCAGTGTACATTTCGGTTTGAGTTATATTGGCGTGATCGGAGGAATCATCGCGGTGATCGGCACACTTTTAGCCTTAGCGTTGGTACACCGTGGTGATTTTAACCCTCCCATGGCACATTAAATGAATTCGTAAATTGCTGATTGCACTTTGAACTAAAAACTGTCATGCTTTGCCGCATATTTGGACAGTGTCCAAAACAAAATTTGAACAAGGGGAGTAGCCTCCTCCAAACGTAAACCTTGTTTTACGTGTCAGAATATCGTCATTACACTTTGCAAAAAGTCGGTATCTGAGCATCGCTGCTGAAAATCATTACAGTACGATGTAGGCAAGACCTTGATCATGTTGTCTCAGGCGTTTTATTTCGTCTGGCAACTGGTCGAGGTTTTTTTATGGCTGGTTGTTAGATGTGGAGAATACACATGGAAACGATTGGCTCATTATGGCTATATCTGGCATTTTTCGGTTTAGTCACCATCATGCTACTCATCGACTTTTTAGGCTTTAAAAATAACAAAGGCCAAGAAATCAAAGTCAAAACCGCTGCCTATTGGAGTATTGCATGGGTCTCTGTGGCTACCTTATTCGGTGGTGCATTATGGCTCTACTTACAGCAAACCGCTGGTGTTGCTGTTGCAAACACCAAAGTCATGGAATATTTCGCTGGTTATCTGCTCGAAAAATCACTCGCAATTGATAACGTTTTTGTCTGGCTCATGATCTTTGCTGCCTTTGCCATTCCACCTGCTTTGCAGCGTAAACTGTTGCTCTACGGTGTCCTCGGCGCAATTGTACTGCGTACCATCTTTATTTTTATTGGGGCATGGTTTGTTCAAGAATTCTCTTGGGTGCTGTACTTCTTCGGTGCGTTCTTGGTGTATACCGGCTTTAAATTCCTTAAAGGCCAAGACGAAGAAGATAAAGATATCGAAGATATGGCGATTTTGAAGTGGCTACGTAAACACATGCGTATTACCCCTCAGATGCATGAAGATAAATTCTTTGTTCGTCAAAATGGTGTCTTATGGGCAACGCCGCTTTTTTTAGTATTGATCTTGGTTGAAGCATCGGACGTCATTTTTGCGGTGGACTCAATCCCAGCGATCTTTGCGGTTACCTCTGACCCGTTCATTGTACTGACGGCAAACTTAATGGCGATTTTAGGTCTACGTGCTATGTTCTTCCTCTTATCCGGTGCTGCATCGAAAATGCATTACTTACCATATGGTCTGGGCATTATCCTGGTATTTATTGGCGCTAAGATGCTGTTGCTCGATGTGTTCCACATGCCAATTTGGATTTCACTCGGTTTTATTGTGGTGACTTTAACCATTACTGCATGGTTATCAATCCGACACAGTAAGAAGTACCATCAAACCACGTTATAAAACGCTTAGATAAATAAAAGCCTTCTTTCGAGAAGGCTTTTTTGATTTTGTAACAAAGCCATGAACTAAGCTTCAGGCATCATCAAGAGTTTGAGTTTCGGCCAGCGTTGTAAAAATTGTTTCTCTTCTATACGTTGCAAAAAAGTCGCTCGACTAACTAAGGTTGAATTCCAACGCAGTTTTAATTCAAATAAATCATCTAAGCCCAAAGGGGCGATTAGTTGTATTTTTTGTTGATCATCCAATTTAACAGCGATAGCAGTGGCAGTTTCTGGCCACAACGATAGGGCATGCTCAATCGACTTGAGCGCCTGTATTTGCTCGCCATTTTCCAAGCGATACCACTGGTGTACTGTCGCTTGGTTGGTAACATCCCAATGAATGTGAGGAAAATCCAACTGCATCTGCTGTTGAATCCTTTGACCCTGTGTTCCATCATCATGTTCCGCATAATAAATCACATCAACTTCTGTGCCTTCCAGTGCATAGTGTTGTTGATGTCGCTGTGACCAAATCAAATTACGAACCACGCCTGCAGCCAAATAAGCCTGTCTATCCATGGCATACAGGGCATGTAAAATCTGCATGATGCCTTGATGCTGAAGCAGGTTATGCTTTAATTGGTCTGAATAACGCATGTGCATTAAAGGGCTCATTCTCTTTTTTAAAGGGCGCTCTTGAGATCAATATAGCAAGCGTTGCACCTGTGAGTCTTTATTCATACGTTGTGCAATGTACACGGCTCAATACTTTTGTATTATTCAAATCAAACATAATGAACAAAAAAACAGAATCACTTATAAACAGGTGTTCTATTTTTTAGAATACATTTTCACAATTACTCTAACGGTATTTTGAACCAAATTGGGCTACAATCAACCGAAAAAATTCTAAACTGCAGGTATGTCATGTCTTCTGTTATCGCATCTACCGCGATCCGTGGTCGCTTTCTAGATATTCAGAATACAGTTGCCCAAGCACGTGAAATTCACGACCAAGTGCGCTATTTCGAAGATGGTTTGCTAATTACGCAAGCCGGAAAAATTCAATGGTTCGGTCCATGGTCTGAGGGCCAACACCATCTCCCAGATCAGGTTGAAGTACAGCATTATTCCGATCAATTGATTGTTCCGGGTTTCATCGATACCCATATTCATTATCCACAAACGGAAATGATGGGGGCTTATGGTGAACAGCTACTGGAATGGCTCGATACCTATACCTTCCCAACTGAAATCCAATTTGAAGATCCGGCTTATGCAGAGCAAATTGCACAGTTCTTTGTAAACGAGTTACTCAAAAACGGAACCACAACAGCTCTTGTTTTTTGTACCGTTCATCCACAATCGGTCGATGCTTTATTTAAAGCTGCAGAACAGCATCAGATGCGCTTAATTGCCGGTAAAGTGATGATGGATCGATATGCACCTGAAGCATTATGTGACACAGCTGAGAGTGGCTACAACGACTCCAAAGCACTCATCGAAAAGTGGCATGGCAAGGGCCGTAACCTGTATGCCATCACGCCTCGCTTTGCCCCAACCTCAACGCCTGAACAATTGGCACGGGCAGGGGAGCTAAAAGCCGAGTATCCTGATGTCTATGTACATACGCATTTAAGTGAAAATAAAAATGAAATCGCGTGGGTCAAATCATTATTCCCTGAGCAAAACGGCTATTTGGACGTTTATCATCATTATGGTCTGACCGGATCACGTTCCGTGTTTGCGCACTGCGTGCATTTGGAAGATGCCGAGTGGGAGTGTATGCATCAGACCAACTCTGCAATCGCGTTTTGTCCAACCTCGAACTTGTTCCTAGGCAGTGGTTTATTTCCATTAAAGAAAACATGGGAAAAACAGGTGAAAGTCGGCTTAGGCACAGACATTGGCGCAGGCACCTCATTTAACCAACTACAAACCATCAATGAAGCCTACAAAGTTCAACAACTTCAAGGCGATAAACTGTCCGCATTTGAAGCGCTGTACCATGCCACTTTAGGGGGAGCAAAAGCCTTAGATCTAGAGGACAAACTTGGAAACTTTGATTTGGGCAAAGAAGCAGATTTTGTGGTGCTCGATTTAAATGCCACGGCTTTACAAGCCTTACGTCAACAACGTGCCAAAAATCTGGAAGATGCTTTATTTGCCCTCATGCTGATGGGTGATGATCGTAATATCCATGCCACCTATGTGTTTGGACAATGTGCGTATGTCAAAGCATAAAACGGCTCGACCGAGACGAAAAACAGCGTTGAAAATTGGACTGATTGCCGTCGCTTGTTTGTGCTTACTCAAGCGTGACAGCACTTCCAAGAAAAGCTGATTACATTTTCAACGGCAAAAAAGATGCATCTGCGAGCCAGATGTATTAAAATTGGTTCATCTTTAGAGGTGTTGCAAGTCAACACCTTTTTTATTTTTTTGATTTGCTTTTTTAGGTATCTACCCATGTCTGTTCAAATGAGCGTACTGATTTCCACTGAAGAAATTCAAGCTAAAGTGAAAGAGCTTGGCGCAAAAATTGATGCACACTATGCTAACAGCGACAAAGAGTTGGTGTTAATCGGTCTTTTACGCGGTTCTGTTATTTTTATGGCTGACCTTTGCCGCGCAATTTCAAAACCGCATGAACTCGACTTCATGACCGTTTCAAGTTATGGCGCTGGGACCGTATCTACTCGTGATGTTAAAATCTTAAAAGATTTAGACGGCGACATTAAAGATAAAGATGTCTTGGTGGTTGAAGATATTATTGACTCAGGCAATACCTTAAGCAAAGTTTTAGAAATTTTACAGACGCGTAATCCAAACTCAATCGAGCTTTGTACTTTGGTTAGCAAGCCTTCACGTCGTGAGATTGAACTCGAAGTGAAATTTTTAGGTTTTGAAGTCGAAGATAAATTTATCGTGGGTTATGGTCTGGACTATGATCAAAAATATCGTCATATTCCATTTATTGGCGAAATTGGTCTCTAAGTAAGATCAGATACTTAAGAGTGGCCGAAGGCCACTTTTTTTTTATTTTTTGGTTTGTTTTGAACAAAAAAACAACAGTTTTTTGCATGTTTAGGCTATAGCTCAGCGCAGTTTTGATTAAAGATAAAGATTGAACATGTCGTAAAAAACAAATACATGATAACAAAAGGAGAGTTACTATGTGGTCACTCATTGTTGCGATTGTTGTTGGTTTTATTGCTGGTTTAATTGCACGTGCGATCCATCCTGGAGATGACAAAGCCGGTTTCATCATGACCACCATTCTCGGGATTGCAGGTTCTTTACTTGCGACCTATGGCGGACGTTTATTAGGTCTGTATGGAGAAAATTCTGCTGCAGGATTTATCGCTTCCGTCATTGGTGCGATCATCGTGTTGTTTATCTATAACCTTGTAACGAAAAAAACCCGCGTCTAATTTTTATAGCACCATTAAAATACCCGCCTATAGACGGGTATTTTTTTTATATTTTATTCATGCCGTACAGCTGAAATTATTTGATCTCTTTTAACATCGATTCTAATTCAGCAGCAGGGTAAGCACCAGTTAAGATCGAACCGTTGGCAAAAACGATTCCCGGTGTACCACCTAGTTTTAAGCTTTTAGCTAATATTAAATTTCGATCAATCGGGTTTGCACAACTTTTCGCTGACTTCGGTTGAATTCCCTTATTGATTAAATTATCCCAGGCCATAGCAGGGTTTGACTCACAAAAAATCTGCTTCGATGGCGCCAACGACTGCGGTTTTATCGCTGTGACAAAAGTATAAATGGTCACATCATTGAGTTTTGCCAGTTCTACTTCAAGCTTCTTACAATATGGGCAATTTGGGTCAGAAAAGATCGCGATTTGGCGCTTCCCATTCCCCCTGACTGTTTTAATCGCATCTTGTAATGGAAGTTTATTCCACTCAGTTTTTTGCTGACTGAGGATCAATTGTTTGGTCAGATTTTTTTGATCTTTTAAACGAATCATAGAACCTGCGATCACATAATCCGCATTTTCACTCAAATACAAAACTTGATCTTCAACAAAGCCACTATATATGCCCGGCATTTCGGTACTTTGAATATTTTCAATTTTTAAACTAGGGTGCTTTTCTGCCAAGAGCTTTTGAACCTGTGCTACATCCGCCAAAGCAAAAGTCGAAAGGGTGGTACTCAACGCCAACGCACATATTTTTTTCAACATAGACCGAACAACTTCAACATTTAATTGATTCAGCATTCTAAGCCTTAACAGGTGAAAGTCTTGGGCTTTTTTCAGTTCATTACGCAATAGCTACATGCCGTTTCACGTGGAACATATTACGCTGCATCAGGTGAATTAATTTCAACAGACACATGCACAATTTCTTCATGAATCGACAGCGCTTGACGCACTTCATCTGCACTCAATGCCTGACTTGTTTCTAAAGCCACAATACATGAAAACTGACCTTTACCCACTTTCCATACATGTAAATCAGTTACATCGACGTCGACAGGTAATTGCATTAAAATCTCTCGAATCTCATCAACGACAGGGTGATCCATTTCCGCATCCAGTAATGTTTGTCCAGTTTCTTTCATCAGCCCAATGGCCCACTTACCAACAAGTACCGCACCAACAATCCCCAATAGCGCATCTAAAAATCCCCAGCCCATCCATTTTCCAGCAAATAAAGCCACAATGGCCAACACTGAAGTCACCGCATCAGCAACTACATGCATGAAGGCTGCTTTCTGATTGAGATCATGATGATGATCATGCTGCTCCTCATGGCTATGCTCATGATGGTGATGATGGTGATGGTGATGGTGATGGTCATCATGCAATAACCAAGCACAAATCAAGTTCACCACCAGACCTAAAATCGCAATAGGGATTGCTTCGTTATAATGAATTTGAACCGGGTTGAATAAGCGTTCCACCGAATGAAAGGCCATAAATGCAGCAACGACCATCAATAATATCGCGCTGCTATAGCCCGCTAAAATTTCAATTTTCCAAGTCCCAAAACTAAAACGAGCATCTTGGGCATAGTGGCGTGCCGCACGATAGGCAAAATAGGCCAAGCCTAATGCCAACATATGTGAACTCATATGCCAACCATCAGCCAATAATGCCATCGAATTAAAAATCCATCCGCCAATGACTTCTAACAACATCATGACTGCCGTTAAAATAGTGGCAATTAAGATCCGTTTTTGTGCGAGTGGATTACCTTCATCAAATTGATGATGATGAATTCGGATGGATGGGGAAGTTTTCATTAGGTTCTATGCTTAAATATACTCCCCCATAGTATATTTATTTTCGGGAGAAAGTGTTGAGTCATTTACATCAGGACAAAAAGATTTTAAATCGGGTTAAACGCCTACAAGGTCAGGTCAATGCGGTTGAACTGGCTTTACAGCAACCCGAAGCAGGGTGTATCGAGGTTTTACAACAGGTTGCGGCCATCAAAGGTGCTGTAAATGGATTAATGAATGAATTAATCGAAGCACATTTACGCCATCATGTATTACCTCAAGATGCTGAAATCAATGAAGCAGAACTGGAAGAATTTGTAAAACTGCTTAAACGCTATGGATAAAGTTACAAATGTGATTTGACCATGGGAAAAAATCGGCATTAAACTGAGCCCATATTTCCGTCTTTCTCATACAGCACAATATTGACCCTATTGACTGTACCTCTGCGACTTTAAAATGACCACATCTCCCTCTTGGCGACCGTTTATCATGGTGAGCCTTGCACTCTGTATGGGCACTATTGGTACAGCGCTAGCTAGTCCTCTGTATCCCATTTATCAACAACTTTGGGGACTGCTGCCGAGTCATATCACCTATATCTTTGTTGGCTACATGTTTGGTTGCCTAGCGACCTTGCTGTTTTTAGGTCGTACCAGTAATAGTTTT
This sequence comes from Acinetobacter sp. YH12040, assembly GCF_013420005.1. Classification (NCBI taxonomy): domain Bacteria; kingdom Pseudomonadati; phylum Pseudomonadota; class Gammaproteobacteria; order Moraxellales; family Moraxellaceae; genus Acinetobacter; species Acinetobacter sp. YH12040. Next base: position 29,756 of record NZ_VOZB01000017.1, on the reverse strand, counting down.
GGTTTTTTAAGAACCCTGCAAATCGGTATGGCGTGCATCATCTTAGGTTTAAGCTTGTCGGTGTTTGCCAGTAATGCGCTGTGGTTATCTATCGGGCGCTTTATTATCGGGATTGCCTCGGGTTTAATCAGCACCTCAGCCATGCTTGGTTTGGTCTATACCATTCCTGAACCGCATAAAAATAATGCTCCACAGTTGAGTTCAATCATTACCGTGATTGGTTTTGGTCTTGGCCCATTTATTGGTGGAGTGATTGCCCAATTTTCGGAACAGCCTTTAGTCACCCCTTATATCCCTGTGATCTTTGGGGGGTTGGCGTGTTTAATAGGGTTATTTTTTATTCGCACACCGAATTTTGAGCCACAGCCTTTTTCAGTGGCACCACATTTGGAATTGCCTGAAAAGCGTAATCATTCACGATTTTATATCGCTGGACTGACTGCCTTTTGTGCCTTTGGTTCTTTTAGCTTATTTGCATCACTCGCACCCTCTTTCGTCAAAGATGCGATCCCATGGCATGGCCCTTTGGTCAGTGGTAGTGCCATTGCAAGTATCTTGCTGGTTTCCGCTGTCGTGCAATTTATGGCGAAATCGATTCCTTCTGCAAAATGTGTCAATGCCGGCTTAATAGTGTTAATACTGAGCTATGCGCTCCTTGCGCTATGTATGACCCAACACTGGAGTGCATTGTTTTTTATTAGTGATATTTTAGTCGGTGTAGGGCATGGTCTAGGGCTTTTAGGCGCATTTGGCTTAGTTCATCAAATGACCAACAATCAAAACCGTGCTGCGGTGATCTCGACCTATTTGTTTATCGGATATTTAGGAACCATTATTCCAATTATTGCAGCCGGCTATTTATCTGATCATTTCGGCTTGATCGTCGGTGTTTTAGGTTTTTGTATGGGTGTAGGTTTATTGTGTATCGGCTTATTGCTTTGGCACCGTAGTCTGAACACCAATTAACCACTAAACTTATTCAAGAAGCATCTTGTATTGGGTGCTTCTTAAACCCAAAAACAATTAAGAAACCCTATAAAAATCAATCAAATTAAATTAAGATCTTGTCTGATGTGATTCAAAAATTTAAAAAATGCTAAAAATTCAATGTCAAATTAACACTGTAGAAAATCAAATCATTGCTAGCAGCGAATACGGTAATATTCACTATATTTTACCGTTTGAATCCTTACCGCAATTAGAAACCTATGATTTTATTGTTTGGGGCTTTTTACCCATTGCCATGCGCCTTGGCATCCCGCTGCATGTAGAAGGACCTATTTCAATACAAACCCTCCACTCCGCACGGGAGGTTTCAACGGTCTGGGCCGCTTGGTTACCTGATTTATATCAACCAGTCATGCTCAGTGCTGCATCGATTATCCAAACACCACCGGCAAACCAAACCACTCAAAATTTAAGCTTTTTTAGCGGTGGGATTGACTCCACTTATAGTACATACAAAGCTTTTCTTGAAAATGGGCAAGATTCTGATTGTCTCACTGTGCATGGAATGGATTATAAATTTGATGACCATGAAAAATTTCAGGCCTTAATGGATCAGACCCATGACTTTAGAAGCCAAGTTTTTAAGCAAAGTCGCGTGGTAAAAACCGATGCTTACGCGCTATACAGTAAATATGGCTGTAACCCTAAAGGTTCGCATGTCACACATATCTTTTCGCTGTTTTCCTGCGCTTCGATTTTTGAATATTACCAGCAATATCGAATTTCAGCCGATTACCGTTTAGATCAACAATTATTCGTTCATCCCTATGGCTCAAATACGGCATCCAACCGATTGATGAAGAACCGATCTGGGGTCTTAATCACCCTCGACGATGATGTCACGCGATCACAAAAAACCGCATTTTTAAGCCAATCTGACTTAGATTTACAAACCCTGTCGATTTGTGTGGACTATAGGGCTCGACCAAAAAATTGTGGTCAATGCAGTAAATGTATGCGCACCAAAGCCATGTTTTATGCCACTAGCCCCGAAATTCCCGATATCTTTTTAGATCGTCGCTTTGAAAAACAGTGGTATCAATCCATTCCATTAAGTTCAAAAATCAATCGTGCTTTTTTAATTGATATTTTGTCAGCGGTCAAAAAATCTTCGCAACAGCAACAATTTCCAGACTATGCAACACTCAAAGTCAAAGTTGAAGCCGCATCGAAAAGAGCAGCAAACAATCCTTTTTATGGGATGAAAACGAAAGATGTGCTGAGAACGATCTTTAAAATCATTTTTGGCTCAAACCCACGCTAAACGATGTAAAAAAAGCACGATGATTTCCAACATCGTGCTTTGGGTGGATATTTCAATGGATGAAACGAGGTGCTCAATCGTTTTATTACTTGCCGATACAGAATGATCCAAAAATCTTCCCAAGTAGATCATCTGCACTGAAATCGCCGGTAATTTCACCTAAAGCATTTTGCGCCAACCGTAGAGACTCAGCTACCAACTCACCCGCATGATAAACAACCAACTGCTCACGTGCTTCTGCAAGATAGCGCTGAGTGCGCTTCATTGCGTCTAAATGGCGTGTTCGAGCAATAAAGGTATCTTCCTCTGGCTGAAAGCCTGCATGCGCTGTAATCGCATCAATAAGCGCTTGAACGCCAGTTTCTTGTTTAGCCGAAACCCGAATATGTCGAAAACCGTTTAAATCGGTCATTTCCGCGGTAGATCCCGTCAAATCGCATTTATTACCAATCAACATCAACCGCTTCGGTTCGATATGATCGGCAAAGTACGCTTGAGCCAATTGTAGTGGATCTTCGCCCTGACTCAAGTCATAGACCAAAAGTAACAAGTCAGCTTGCTCAATTTCTTTAATTGCGCGGCGAATCCCTTCTTTTTCGACGATATCACCGGTTTCACGTAAACCTGCGGTATCGGTCAAGGTAATCGGCAAACCATTGAGGCTGATTTTTTCATGTAAAACATCTCGTGTCGTACCGGCAATATCCGTCACAATCGCACGTTCAACACCCGCCAAAGCATTGAGTAGAGAAGACTTACCTGCATTGGGTTTACCGGCAATCACCACTTGTAGACCTTCACGTAGTAGCTGACCTTGACGGGCAGATTGCTGCACAGCATGGACCGAGCTTGCCACTTCATCCAATAAGCCCAAAATCTTACCATCCGCCAAAAAGTCGATTTCTTCTTCAGGAAAATCAATCGCTGCTTCCACATGCAAACGCAAATGGATAAGTTTTTCTAGCACCGTATTGACCTTGCTCGAAAAGGTACCTTGTAATGAACGTACCGCAGAACGTGCCGCCGCTTGTGAGGTAGCATCAATCAAGTCGGCAATCGCCTCGGCTTGTACCAAGTCCATTTTACCATTTTCAAAGGCGCGCATCGAAAATTCGCCCGCTTTCGCAGCAATAGCACCCAATTCAAGTAAGCGTGCCAATAATGCATTTTGAATAACGGGGCCGCCATGACCTTGAAGCTCCACCACATCCTCACCCGTAAACGAGTGCGGATTTGGAAAGCAAATTACCAAACCTTCATCCATAATTTCATTTGATGCGTCATAAAACTTACGGAAACCAGCAAAACGTGCTTCAGGCAGGGATTGCTGCGTTAATGCTTCTGCAATGGCATAAGATTGGGGACCAGACAGGCGAATCACGCCGACACCACCACGACCCGGCGGTGTGGCAATTGCTGCGATGGTGGTTCGGTTTAACATAAAATTTACCTAAAAATTTTCAAACGACAGATAAAGAAAAATCCGCCTAAGATTACCATCTTAAGCGGATTTATTCAGCCCATCAGCAATGCTTAGTTTGCTGAGTCAGCTGCTTCACGTTTTAAACGTTCTTTTTCAACAGATTTGTTAATCAAACCTTGTTGAAGAATAGTAATACTGTTGTTACAGATCCAGTAAAGCACAAGGCCCGCAGGGAAGAACAGCATAAATACCGTAAAGATCACTGGCATGATTTTGAAGACTTTCGCCTGCATTGGATCAGCCGGTTGTGGGTTCAAACTTTGCTGAATGAACATGGTCAAGCCCATTAATAGCGGCAAAATAAACCATGGATCCATCGCAGATAAATCTTGAATCCAACCTAACCATGGCGCATGACGTAGTTCAACGGACTCCATCAACACCCAGTACAAAGCAAGGAAGATCGGCATTTGGAGCAATAACGGCAAGCAACCTGATAGTGGGTTCACTTGCTCACGTTTATACAATGCCATCATTTCTTGCGAGAAGCGCATACGGTCTTCACCGAACTCTTCTTTCATGCGTTGCATTTCAGGTGCAATCACACGCATTTTCGCCATAGAGCGGTAGCTCTTCGACGACAATGGCCATAAGATCAGTTTCACCAGAATGGTCAATAGAATAATTGACCAACCCCAGTTACCCACTAAACCGTGGAAAAACTCAAGACCGACAAACAATAATTTCGCAATAGGCCATAACCAACCGTAGTCTACAGTTTGGTTTAAACCAACTGCCAATTCTTTTAATTCAGATTGGATTTTTGGACCTGAATAGAACGTTGCATCTACTTCTGCCACTGTTCCTGCAGGAACATTAATTGCAGGTGATGTGAACTGAATGATGTTCATATCATCAGTAGATTTACGTGACTCAAGTTTCGCAGCATACGGTTGACCATTGGCTTGCGTTAATTTGATCTGTCCAGGAATCCACGCGCTCACGAAGTAATGCTGAACCATTGCAACCCAACCGCCAGTTGCTTCAACATTCAATTTTTCTTCATTGAAGTTAGCAAATTTAAGCTTGTTGTAATGTTCTTCAGGCGAACCCCATGCACCACCAAGGAATGTACCTAAAGTGAAAATACCTTGATCAGATTTACCCGGATCTTCAGAGTTGTCGCGTTTAAGCTGACCAAACATTTGACCTTGCCAGTTCTGAGCACTGCGGTTCACGATTTTATGATTCACGACAACAGGGTATTCACCTTCAGTAAAGTTAAAGGTTTTAATAACCTCTACACCATCTGCTGTTTTATAAACCATTGGTACTGACAAAACTTTTGCTGTTTGGCCATCTTTACCCTTCACAGCTTTTGCGTCATTTAACGTATATGAAGATTTTTCAATCTCATAGGTTGGACGTCCTTTCGGATTGCTGTCAGGGCCATTAAGACCAATTAAGCCAGACTGAGCAACATAAGTACGTTTTGCATCGCTTTCAAGCATTACAAACGGTTCGTCGCTGTCTTTATTTTTGTCATGATTGAGTAATTCAATACGAACAATATCGCCACCCTTTGGATTAATCCAAAGATGGTAAAGGTCAGTTTGTACTGAAATTAACTGTTGACTAACAGGTGCAGTGGCATCTGTTGTTTGTTGTGTAGCAGCATTATTTGCTTGCGGCACATCAGTAGCAGCCGTAGCTGTCTGGCCATTTGGCAAATCGGCAGATACTTCATGCGTTACCACCGCAGCATTTTGCTGAGGTTTTTGTTCCGCATGTCCATAATCTTTCTGCCAAGCCAAAATGAGCAAATATGCGACAACAAACATGGCCCCTAGAATTGCAATCCTGGCCCATTGTTGCATAGGTATTACCCCAAGTGGTTAGAGTGATTTTGGTTCAATAAACGTTCACGAAAGGGTACAGCAACGTGACGCGTTTGAGAATCTATTTGCTGAAATGAAATAAAACGAATTGCTTTTGATGGAACAGGATCATAGCCTGAACCGCCCCAAGGATGACAACGGCAAATACGCTGAACAGCTAGACACACTCCCCGTACAGCACCATGTTGATGGACTGCTTCCAAAGAATATTGAGAACATGTTGGAATATAACGACAGCGTGGTCCCAATAAAGGACTAATCGCAATCTGATAGAAACGAATGAGCCAATGCAGTAAACGAACCATTGGTCATCTCTACGCTTGTGAGGAGGTAGCTATTTTTTTATGCTTATTTGCAAGGCGCTGCAATTTTTGCCAAGCAAATTGTAATTGCTGATGCAACTCTGCATTCGGTACCGCCTCTATGCCCATTTTTGGCATAACGACAATATCTAATACATTAGACTGCTGTTGATGCAGGCGAAAACTTTCGCGTGCAAGTCGTTTTACTCGATTTCTTTCATGTGCGCGGCGCACTTTTTTCTTAGCAACAACAATACCCAAACGGCTATTCGGCTGTTCGGAGATTTTTGCTAGAAATAAGAAATGGGGTTGATGCACTTTAAAAAGCGCACCATCGAACACACTTTTATAATCGGCAGCACAGTGTATTCGCACATCTGTGCTAAAGCCGTAAAGTGTTGTCATAACACCCAAGTCTTGACAGTCTTAACTGAAATTAAACAGTTAAGCTGTGACGACCTTTTGCACGACGACGCGCTAATACTTGACGGCCAGCTTTAGTAGCCATGCGAGCACGGAAACCATGAACGCGTTTACGTTTCAACTCAGAAGGTTGGAAAGTACGTTTCATATCGAAACTCCAAAAATGATCTTTCAGTAAAGGTTCGCGATTTTAGTGCTCATTGCTTGAGCTGTCAATGAAAAACACGCTTTCTTTCAAAATCTAGGCTGTGATATATCAAGATAATATAAGGATTAGAAATCAGTCAGAAAGTTTTAAATTAAGATACTCACAGGCTAAATTATTGTATATATTAATTATTTAAGTTATCTTCAAGTTTACTCACAGATTTATCCACAATCTCAAATTTGTGAATTGGTTTTATGAATTTAAATTTGAATTTAAACCAACCATCAAGTTATCCCCAGAATGGGTCGATCTTATAAATAAATTCAAATTTTAAAATTTAAATTTATTATTATTAGTGTTGATGTTTTCTGTGGAAAAAGCATTTTTAGATTTAAAAAACAAATAATTATATTGTGGATAATGATGTTTTTATAATTTTGATAGTTTGTGGATAACTTTGTGCTATAATTTATCCACAGCTTGCGGATAAACTTATCCACACGCGATTTAAATTTAAATTTAAACTCAATTTGCGTTTTTTTGATCGATTTCGACTGATTTGTTCATGACAGATGTGGATAAGATGGTTAGAATGGCTGCCCGCTTAGGCGGGGTTGAATTATTTTTTTCGTACAATGGACTGAAATAGGGGTTTCACATGCTTTGGACAGACTGCTTAACTCGCTTGCGACAAGAGCTTTCAGGAAATGTCTATACAATGTGGATACGCCCACTAGTGGCAGAAGATGCAGGTGATAGTCTAAAACTCTATGCACCGAATCCGTATTGGACACGCTATATTCAAGAGCACCATTTAGAACTGATCTCTATTTTAGCGGAACAGTTGTCTGAAGGTCGGGTACGTAAAGTCGAGATTTTGGTTGATTCACGGCCTGGTGCAATTTTATCTGCAGCTGAACAACCTGCAACAACCACCGCAGCATTAGAGTCAACGCCGCAAGTGTCTGCACCGAATCGTCCTAAAAAAGAAAAAGAAGAGACGTCTTCAAAAAATAACCGTAAGCGTCAGCTTAACCCATTATTTACCTTTTCCTTGTTTGTTGAAGGCCGTTCCAATCAGATGGCGGCAGAAACCTGTCGTAAAGTACTTACACAACCCGGTGCTTCACAACATAATCCCTTATTTTTGTATGGGCCGACAGGTTTAGGTAAAACCCACTTAATGCAAGCAGTGGGTAATGCATTATTGCAAGCGAAGCCGAATGCACGTGTGATGTACATGACGGCTGAAAGTTTTGTACAAGACTTTGTGAGCTCGTTACAGCAAGGTAAGGTCGAAGAATTTAAGAAAAACTGTCGTTCGTTAGATTTGTTATTGGTGGATGATATTCATTTGTTGGCGGGTAAAGAGGCCAGCTTGGTTGAGTTTTTCTATACCTTCAACGCGTTATTAGATGAATCTAAGCAAATCATTTTAACCTCAGATCGTTATCCAAAAGAACTGACTGAGCTAGATCCACGTTTGGTTTCACGTTTTTCGTGGGGCTTATCGGTGGGTGTTGAACCACCAGATATCGAAACTCGTATTGAAATTTTACTGAAAAAAGCGGAAAGCAATGGCGTGGAACTTCCACGTAATTGTGCGCTGTTTATTGCTCAACAAGTGGTTGCCAATGTTCGTGAACTAGAAGGTGCGCTGAATAAAGTTGTAGCCATTTCTCGTTTTAAAGGTACCGCTATCGACCTTGATGTGGTGCGTGAATCATTAAAAGATGTGTTAGCGATTCGTGCACGTACCATCAGTACTGAAAATATTCAGCGTGTAGTGAGTGAATATTTCCGTATTCCACTCAAAGAATTGGTTGGCCCAAAACGTACACGTATTTATGCACGTCCACGTCAGTTGGCTATGGGGCTAGCACGTGAGCTGACAGGGGATAGTTTCCCTGAAATTGGTATGGCTTTTGGTAACCGTGACCACAGTACTGTGATGCATGCCTGTGAAAAAGTACAAAGCCTGCGTGAAGAAGATCCAATCTTCAATGAGGACTATAAAAACTTGCAACGTCTGCTGCAAAGTTAAGTCTTTTTGTTCAAATTCTGTTCTTGCAATGCGGTATATTCTGCCGCATAGTACACTGCTAAAAAATTAATTTATTTTGTCTGTCTTCAGTTTTTAGAGGAATGTATTGTGCGTTTAAAAATCGCGAAAGAAAGCTTACTGAATGTTCTGTCACATGTCGTAGGAGCGGTTGAGCGTCGCCATACCTTAAATATCTTATCCAATGTCAAAGTACAGGTTACTGAGCAAGCATTGATCATTACAGGTTCTGACCTAGAAGTAGAATTGGTTGCGAGTACACCGCTGGCAGACGGTGCTTGTTTACAAGCAGGGGTGACGACAGTTCCTGCGCGTAAACTGATGGATATCTGTAAATCATTACCGTCAGCGGCATTGATTGATTTGCAAATTACTGAAGACCAACGTTGTATTTTAAAATCTGGAAACAGTCGTTTTGTATTGGGTACTTTGCCTGCAGAAGACTATCCATTATTAACCACTGAAAATACTCAAGGCACTCAAGTTGGTGTGACTCAACGTGAGTTAAAGCGTTTATTCGAGAAAACATCTTTTGCCATGGCGGTTCAAGATGTGCGTTTTTATTTGACGGGTACTTTGCTTGAAATTGATGAAAATCAATTGCGTGCAGTAACGACCGATGGTCACCGTTTGGCGATGTGTGAAACAGCGGCAAGCTCGAATGCGACACAAGCAATGCAAGCGATTGTTCCACGTAAAGCCGTAGGTGAATTGCAGCGTCTATTGAGTGTTGAAGACGAGCAATTATCGTTGTTAATTGGTCGTGAATTATTAAATGTAACAATTACCATTGCCAGCCGTGATAAAGAGCAGGGTGATATTACCGTACGTTTCACCACAAAATTGATCGATGGTAAATTCCCAGACTACCGCCGTGTGATTCCACGTGGTGGCGATAAAAACGTGCGCATTGCACATGATGTATTTAAACAATCACTGCAACGTGTAGCGATTTTAAGTAATGAAAAATTGCGCGGCGTATTCTTGAATTTTGATGCGGACACTTTACAACTTCGTGCCAATAACCCTGAGCAAGATGAAGCAATCGAAGATCTTGCGATTCAATATGCAGATGCACCGATGGAAATGTCGTTTAATGCACAGTACTTATTGGAAGTTCTGAATGTATTGGATGGTGATGATGTTGCAATGACCATGACAGAAGCGAACCAGTCGGTATTGGTACAAGATCCACAACAACAAGATCAAACCTATGTTGTGATGCCAATGCGTGTTTAATTCGGACTAACGTCTCAATTATTATGCATATCACGCGTTTACATGTAGAACGTGTTCGAAATTTAAAGACGGTTGCACTCTCAGGGTTGCAGCCGTTTAATGTCTTTTATGGGCAAAATGGTTCAGGTAAAACGTCTGTATTAGAAGCAGTACATTTGCTGGCAACTGGACGTTCTTTTCGAACCCATATTCCGAAAAACTATATTCAAAATAATAGCCCTGACGCTGTTGTCTTTGCGCAGTCTGCAACAGACCGCATTGGTATGCAAAAAATGCAGTCGGGCGAGCATGTGATTAAAGTCAATGGCGACCTAGTGGGGACACAAGGGCAGTTGGCTAAGATTTTACCGCTACAACTCATCGACCCACAAAGTACGGATATTATTGATCATGGTGCGAAGCCACGACGTCAACTTTTAGATTGGTTGATGTTCCACGTGGAACCAGAGTTTTACCATACATGGCAATATTATGCACGGGCATTAAAACAACGGAATAGTTTGCTGAAATCACGACGTCATTTGAGTTTGTCTGACTTAGAACCGTGGAACAAAATGCTCAGTGACTATGGTGAGATCTTGCATAGTCTGCGCAGTAATGTGGTGGAACAGTGGATTCGATATTTTCAACAAGATCTAGAAGCCTTATTGCCTGATTTAACAGTGACACTGGAATACAATGCAGGCTTTCATGCCGAAACAGGGCTGTTGAATGATCTGACCAATCAGCATTTTAAAGACTGCGAGCGTGGCTATACCGAGTATGGTCCGCACCGTGCAGATTTAAGGTTAAAAACCGCTATGGGGGATGCAGATGTTGTACTCTCTCGTGGGCAAAAAAAGTTATTGATCATGGCGTTAAAACTGTCACAGATTGCAATGCTACATGCTTGTAATAAGGAAACTGTGGTATTATTAGATGATCTGACAGCAGAATTAGATTTAACCGCACAACAGCGTTTAATTGAGCGTTTAAGCCATCTTGGTAGTCAAGTTTTTATTACCACTTTAGACCATGATTCAGTGCAAAAACACTTACATGATTTATCTATTTCTTATCAATTATTCAAAGTTGAAAATGGTACGGTGCAGGCTGTTGTGCAATGAAATACCACCTTTGGATAGACCTATTTTTCACTAGGGAGAAACCATGAGTTCAGAAGATCAAGCTGCTTCTCAAACAGAACAAACCATAGAAAAAGCTTATGATTCCTCTAGCATCAAAGTATTACGTGGTCTAGACGCTGTACGTAAGCGTCCGGGCATGTATATTGGTGATACTGACGATGGTACTGGCCTACACCATATGGTGTTTGAAGTTGTCGATAACTCAATTGATGAAGCGTTGGCAGGTCATTGTGACGAAATTCAAGTCACCATCCATGAAGATGAATCTGTAAGCGTATCGGATAACGGCCGTGGTATTCCTACCGACATTCACCCAGAAGAAGGTGTTTCTGCAGCAGAAGTGATTTTAACGATTCTGCATGCGGGCGGTAAATTTGACGATAACAGTTATAAGGTTTCAGGTGGTCTTCACGGTGTTGGCGTTTCAGTTGTAAACGCTTTATCAGAAAAGCTCCTATTAAATATTCGTCGTGCGGGTAAGAGCTATGAGCAGGAATATCGCCATGGCGATCCTGTCTATAAATTACGTGAAACTGGTGTGACTGAAACTTCAGGTACAACAGTCCGTTTTTGGCCAAGTTCTGAAACCTTCAGTCAAACGATTTTTAATGTCGATATTTTGGCGCGTCGTTTACGTGAATTATCTTTCCTGAATGCAGGTGTGCGAATTGTACTACGTGACGAACGTATCAATTTAGAACACGTTTATGACTATGAAGGTGGTTTGTCTGAGTTTGTAAAATATATTAACCAAGGCAAAACCCATCTGAATGATATCTTCCACTTCACTACTCAAGCCGATAATGGCATTGGTGTAGAAGTTGCATTGCAGTGGAACGATTCTTATCAGGAAAATGTTCGTTGCTTTACCAATAACATTCCACAAAAAGATGGCGGTACGCATTTAGCGGGTTTCCGTGCTGCATTAACCCGTGGCTTAAACAGCTACATGGAAAGCGAAAACTTACTCAAAAAAGAGAAAGTGGCGGTTTCTGGTGATGATGCGCGTGAAGGCTTAACTGCAATTGTTTCGGTGAAAGTGCCTGATCCAAAATTCTCTTCGCAAACCAAAGAAAAATTGGTGTCGAGCGAAGTGAAAACTGCGGTTGAACAAGCCATGAATAAATCGTTCTCTGAATATCTTTTAGAGAATCCACAAGCTGCTAAATCGATTGCAGGCAAAATTATTGATGCAGCACGTGCGCGTGATGCAGCGCGTAAAGCACGTGAAATGACTCGTCGTAAGAGTGCGCTTGATATTGCAGGCCTGCCAGGTAAATTGGCCGATTGTCAGGAAAAAGATCCTGCATTGTCTGAACTTTACTTAGTCGAAGGTGACTCTGCGGGCGGTTCTGCAAAACAGGGCCGTAACCGTAAGATGCAAGCGATTTTGCCGCTGAAAGGTAAAATCCTCAACGTGGAACGTGCACGTTTTGACAAGATGATTTCTTCACAAGAAGTGGGAACGTTGATTACTGCTTTAGGCTGTGGTATTGGCCGTGAGGAATACAACCCAGATAAACTGCGTTATCACAAAATCATCATCATGACCGATGCCGACGTCGATGGTTCGCACATTCGTACGCTACTATTGACCTTCTTCTTCCGTCAAATGCCAGAACTTGTGGAACGTGGATATATTTATATTGCACAGCCACCGTTGTATAAGCTGAAAAAAGGCAAGCAAGAACAGTACATCAAAGATAATGATGCACTTGAGACTTACCTGATTTCAAATGCAATTGATGAGCTTGAATTACACATCAGTGCAGAAGCGCCAGCCATTCGTGGTGAGGCTTTAGCGGGTGTGATTGCGGATTATCAAACCTCTCAAAAGAGCTTGCATCGTCTGACTGTACGTTATCCTGCAAGTGTGTTGGATGGTTTATTGGCAGTGGACGGCTTTAAGTTAGATCAAGCAAGTAACCAAGACTATGTACAGACTTGGGGTGAGCAGCTACGTGCCAATATTGAGAAAACTCAGCCTAGCTTACGTCCTGAATTAAGTTTAGAAACGTTTGAGAATGAGGATACCGAAGGCAATAAGTCAGCGACCTATTTCCCGCGTATTACCATCTATGTTCATAACTTACCACACCAATACTTGTTAGATTCAGGTCTATTAGGTTCAGGTGAATATGCGCGTTTACTCAAAAATTCGAAGAGTTGGTTCACCTTATTGGAAGAAGGTGCTTACCTACAAAAAGGCGAGCGCAAAATTCCAGTGAGCAGCTTCCATCAGGTTTGGCAAAACATCCTACAAGACTCACGCCGTGGCATGATGATTCAGCGCTATAAAGGTTTGGGTGAGATGAATGCTGAACAGCTTTGGGAAACTACAATGGATCCTGAGAACCGTAACATGCTGCAAGTAACGGTACAGGATGCGATTGAAGCTGATCGTATGTTCTCTTGCTTGATGGGTGATGATGTGGAACCACGTCGTGCCTTCATCGAGGAAAATGCGTTAAATGCGGATATTGATGCCTAAATTCTGATTACAGAATCATTCAAAAAAGCACTCTTGGGAGTGCTTTTTTTTATGCTATCTTAAATAAAATTGAATATTAAATCGCCAATTTGTGTTTTATAAAATTGACTTATTCTGATGCTAAGCTCAAATCTATTTGAACTTAGCAGCTAAAAATAAGAGGTCTATATATGATGGACAATCAACTTGAACACATTCGTGACATCTGGGTAAATGCATTTTTTACCGGAAATTATACTGTTTTAGCCGAATACGAAGATGAGCACTTTAAGGTGGTTTATGAGCAAGACGGGCGTGTCGAAAGTAATTATGTCCGCTATGAACGTATTGCACATGCAGTGAAAAATGGGGTTTGGAAACCACAAAAACCAGACGTAGAATTTGAAGATTATGAGTTTAATCGTGACCAAACTGAGTGCAAAATTTTAATTGGTTTAGCTGAAACACAGCAGCAAATACAGGAAATCTGGCATTTTGATCAGACCTGGAAAATACAAGAATTACGTTTTTTAAAGGCAAAAAAAGCCCATCCTTCTGCCTTATCTTAAACAATAAAAAGTTTAAATTGATGTCGTGAATGGAGATAAAATGCATCCATCTTGCAAATATGGATAAGTTTTGTGAATTTTCACATTTAATAGTGTTCAACATCAAAGTCATTTATAATTGTGGATAACATCATTTAAAAATATTTATCCATAAAAAAGGTGGTTCGATATTTTGAATTTAAAAAATAAAAAATGAATTTAAAACTAAGATTTGAATTTAAAAATGGCTTTTGTGGATAACTGTGGTAATGAGTTTGATGTGAAGTATATTTTTTGAATTCATTTACAAAATTAGGGTAAAAGCGATCGCTGAATTTTTAGATTCTTTACGAATAGAAATGCTTTAACAATGTAATAACCAGTTGGATATGAACATTCGATTTTTTAAATATTTTTTAGATTTATAGCGTGATTATTATTGTGAAGTATAAATAAAAAATCGCCGTGGAACATTTAAATTTCACGGCGATTGATTTTTTGAGCTTAAGTTAGGTTTTCTTAATAATGCAAATCTAGGGTTTTGACTTTTAAATTAAGCCTCAAAACTACTTTCCATTTCTTCTAATTCCATCATTAATTCAAGCATTTGCTCTTCGACAGATTCAAGTTTGGCTTTTAATTCTGTTTGCTCATTCATCAGTTTGAGTAAGTCATCTTTTCGACTGGCTTCATATAAAGCACTGTCTGCTAATAATTCCTCGATTTCGTTTAAGCGTGGCTGAATTTTGCTGATTTGCGCTTCATTTTTTTCAATGTTTTTACGAATCGGGCGGGTCAATTCACGCTGACGTGCAGCTTCTTTGCGCTGCGCTTCTTTATCGACTTTGGAAATCGTCGGTTTAGTTTCAACTTGAGATTTGATGGGAGTAGGGGCTTGTTGGCTATTTTTCATCATGTCAATCCGTGCTTGACGCAGCCAATCGGCATAAGCCACGAGGTCGCCATCAAATTCGCGACATTTCCCATGATGTACCAACAATAATTCGTCACAAACGCTGGCAATCAATTGACGTTCATGCGAAACCAAAACCACAGCGCCTTCAAAATCTTGTAATGCCATAGTTAGGGCATGACGCATATCAAGGTCTAAATGGTTGGTCGGTTCATCTAGAATTAAAACATTGGGGCGCTGCCAAACAATCAAAGCCAAAGCTAATCGTGCTCGTTCACCGCCTGAAAAGCCTTCACTTGGTGTATCCATGCGTTCGCCACTAAAACCAAAGCTGCCTAAAAATGAACGTAATGCAGCTTCACTGATTTTTTTGTCAGCGATTCGAGATAATTGCAACATCGGGCTGGCATTGCCATCTAAAGCATCCATTTGATGCTGCGCAAAATAGCCAATATTCAACAGTTCAGAAGCTTTGCGCGTCCCTTGTAATAAGGGAAGGTCTCCAACCAAGGATTTAATTAAGGTTGATTTACCTGCACCATTCATTCCCAGTAAACCAATGCGACTGTTTGGGGTAATCTGTAAATTCACATTGGTGGCAATCAGTTTGTCACCATAGCCAATATCGACATGTTCCATTTGCAGCAGCGGTGAGCTCATTTTGGTTGGCTCACGGAAACTAAAGGTAAATGGTGTATCGACATGCGCGGCAGAAAGTTCCTGCATGCGTTCTAATTGTTTAATACGGCTTTGAGCCTGTTTGGCTTTGGTGGCTTTGGCTTTAAAACGGTCAATAAATTTTTGGAGATGTGCACGGGTTTCAAGTTGTTTTTCATAGGCTTGTTGTTGTTGTGCCAAGCGCTCAGAACGGGTGCGTTCAAAGGTTGAATAGTTACCGGTGTAAAGCGTCAGCTCTTGATTTTCGATGTGTAAAATATGATCAGTCACCGCATCTAAGAAATCACGGTCATGTGAAATCAAGATCAGTGTGCCTTCGTAAGCTTTTAACCAATCTTCTAACCACAAAATCGCATCTAAGTCTAAGTGGTTGGTTGGTTCATCGAGTAATAAGAGGTCGGAACGGCTCATCAGGGTACGCGCAAGGTTTAAACGCATACGCCAACCACCTGAAAAGCTTGAAACATTGAGCTGGGACTGATGTTCAAAGAAACCCAGGCCGGCCATCAGTTGTGAGGCTTTGGATGGAGCTGTATAGCCATGGATTTCATCAAATCGGCCATATAAGTGTGCCAACGCTTCATTGTCTAATTGTTCTGGATGTTCAAGTTTATGTTGTATATCCCAATATTCCTCATCGCCTGATAGAACGAAATCAATCGCTTTCATATCCAGTGCTTTGATTTCTTGTGCCATATGCGCGACGGTCCATACCGCAGGACGAGTTAATGAACCACCATCAGATTCCATTCCACCTAAAAGCGCAGAAAAAAGAGTGGATTTACCCGCACCATTTACACCGGTTAAGCCGATTTTCCAGCCTGGATGCAATTGCATAGATGCTTTTTGAAATAAAACACGCCCACCGCGACGAATGGAAAGTTGGTCTAACTGAATCATGGAACTAACTAAACAAGAAGAATGTGGGGTTATTCTAATGGATGGCTTTGCAAAAGAAAAAACAAAGCATCGCAACCATCTGAAAAAATGTGACAGATTCCACGTATTTAGGTATATTGAAAGGGCTATAGTATTAAAAAAATATTTCAAGTTGTTGTTTTAAATGGATTAATAAAACATATTGGGAATATAAGAAATGAGAAAAGGAATTTTAATTTTATCGCTTCTTTCAGGTGTGATGTCTGCACAAAGCTATGCCAATCAGAAGGTTTGTGTGTTCGATTTACTTGGAAAAGCGGGGGAATCTTATAAGCTGATGGAAGAGTGGTCTCTGGCCAGTAAGGCATGGGGAGCACAAGTTCAATTGATTTCATATCAAGATGAATCCAAAGTCGATAAAGATTTTAAAGAAGGGAAATGTGACGCATTTTATATGACCTCGATGCGGGCACGTGCGTATAACAAATTTGCCGGTTCGATTGATGCCATTGGCGGTGTACCGAATAATACTATCGCACAAAAAGCCATTACCTATGTCTTAGATAAACGGAACAGTAAACGACTGATTAGCAATCTAGGCAAAGATAGTTATGAAGTGGCAGGGATCGGGCAAATTGGTTCAGCCTACATTTTTGTCCGTGATCGCAATATCAATAATTTAGAAAAAGCTGAAGGTAAAAAATTTGCCATTTTACATTATGACTATGCGCAAAAAGTGATGGTAGACCGTGTTGGCGCTGTGCCAGTGATGTCAGAAATTTCTAATTTTATTCGCAAGTTTAATCAGGCTGAAGTTGAAATTGTGGCTGCACCGGCTTATGCCTTTAAACCACTCGAAATTTCAAAAGGCTTAGGCACTACTGGGGCGATGGTGAATTTTCCTGTGGTGAATGTCACGGCAGACTTGATTATTCGTAATAATAAATTCCCAGAAGGTTTTGCTGAACCTTCTCGGCAATGGTTTGTTAAGCAATTACCAAAAAGTTTTGCCATGGTAAAACGCATGGAAGCTGAAATTCCTGCCAAATATAAGATGAATCTCAGCAAAGATGATCAGTTGAAGTATCAGAAAATATTGCGTGAAGGACGGATGGATTTAACCAAACAAGGGATCTATGACTCCACCATGATGACGGTACTAAAAAAAGCCCGTTGTACGATTGAGCGAACCAATTTTGAGTGTTCAGTGGCGGGTGAATAAGCTTTTTTCTGTATTTCTTTGTAAATTTTGATGCAATCGCTGTAAATGTAAAAAGCCATTTTTGCAAATATAAGATGATGATTATATTTATAATTTTACTTTATATAAAAAGTGATATGCATCACAGAAAAACAGAATATGCCAAAATGACATAAATAAATGGAGTAAATGCTCTATTTTTTTTAATTTAACTTGCTTAATATCGGGCTTGTGTAAGGACACCTCTGAACCATAAAAAGATTTGAAAGGAAAATAGAATGAAAAAAACGCTCCTATCATTGGCTACGTTTGCTGCAATTGGCTTTGCTGGTTCAGCTCAGGCAGCAAAAGTAGATATCTGTGTATTTGACTTACTGGGTAAGTCAGGCGAGTCATATCAAATGGCTCAGGAATGGGCGCTTGCAGCAAAAGGCTGGGGTGCTGAAATTAACTTAATTCCGCGTCAAGACGAAGCAGTAGCCGACAATGACTTCAAAGCAGGTAAATGTGACGGCGTATTTATGACGGCGATGCGTGCCCGTCAGTACAATAAATTTGCAGGCTCTATTGATGCGCTGGGTGGCGCACCAAGCAATGCGATTGCACAACGTGCGATTACCTTTGCATTAGACCAACGTAATGCTGCAAAAATGGTCAGCAATCTAGGTGGTAAGAAATATGAAGTGGCGGGTATTGCCCCACTAGGTTCAGCGTTCATCTTTGTCAAAGACAAAAAAATTGACTCAATTGAAAAAGCAGCAGGTAAAAAGTTTGCAGTTTTAGGCTATGACGAAGCACAAAAAATCATGGTGCAACGTGTCGGCGCTCAAGCTGTGATTTCAGATGTATCTAACTTTGTGGCGAAGTTTAATAATGGTCAGGTGGATATGGTGGGTGCGCCTGCATATGCCTACAAACCATTAGAGATCTATAAAGGTTTAGGTACCAATGGTGCGATGTTTAACTTCCCAGTTTTACAAGTGACTGCGGACTTTATTATTCGTCCTGATCAGTTTCCTGCAGGCTTTGGTCAAAAATCTCGTGATTGGTTTGTGAAACACTTACCGAAGAGTATCGCGATGATTAACCGTCTAGAAGCGGGTATTCCTGCGAAATATAAACTTAACCTAAGTGCAGAAGATAAAACCAAATATCAAAAATTACTGCGTGAAGGTCGTATGGATATGACGAAGCGTGGCATTTACGATGCAGGCATGATGTCTGTTTTGAAAAAGGCACGTTGTTCTGTCGATAAAGCTAATTTTGAATGTTCACTTGGCGGCGAATAAGCTGATATTTAAAGAAAAAAGTCTGGATTTATCCAGGCTTTTTTTTGCAAATTTATAGGTCATTCTCGCCATTGAGTCAGCAAAATATTCAGGTAATCTAAATTCAAATCGTGGGCTGTGAGTCAATTGAATCGAACTCAGCATGACCCAAAATTAAAAAAATGGTTAAAAACAAAAACATTAAAAAACAAGGAAAGTCAGTATGAAACAATGGACAAAGGCATTGAGTGTTGCTGCTGCATTAATAGCGGTAAATGGCGTAGCTCAAGCGAAGCAAGTGGTATGCGTATTTGATTTGGTCGGTAAAAATGGTGATGTTTTTACCCTGATGAAAGATTATCAATTGGCGGCAAAAAACTGGGGCGCAGACATTGAGCTCCGCGTCGGTCAAAATGAAGCGGTGATTGCAGAAGATTTTAAAGCTGGTAAATGTGATGGGATCAGTGTTACTGGTATGCGTGGTCGCCAATTCAATAATTTTACCGGTTCTTTAGATGCCATTGGTGCGATTCCAGATTTGAAATTGGCCGTAAAAGTTATGCAAGGTCTTGCAAGTCCAACATTTGCTAAGAGCATGGTTAATAGTAAATATGAAGTGGCAGGTGTGATACCTGTTGGTGATGCCTATCTGTTAGTGAATGACCGAAGTATTAATACTGTCGCTAAAGCAGCAGGTAAAAAAATTGCGGTGCTTGACTATGATGAAGCACAGAAAATTATGGTGCAGCAGGTCGGAGCTCAAGCAGTCAGTGCTGATGTAACCAATTTTGGCGCCAAATTTAACAATGGTCAGGTAGATATAATTGGGGCACCTGCTGCGGTGTTCAAACCATTGGAATTACATAAAGGTTTAGGCAGCAAAGGCGCAATCGTCAATTATCCAATTTTACAAGTGACGGGAAATATCATTATTCGCCCAGATAAATTCCCTGCAGGTTATGGACAAAAATCACGTGATTGGGTCAAAACACAATTACCTCGTGCATTCACCATTTTAGGAAAAATGAAATCGGAAATTCCAGCCAAATATTGGATGGATGTTCCAACTGCAGACAAAGCTGGTTATCAAAAAATGATGCGTGAAGCGCGTATTGATTTGACTAAACGTGGTATCTACGACAAGCGAATGATGAAACTATTATGGCAATTCCGCTGTAAACAAGATCCGAAAAACTTCGAATGCGCATTACAGGAAGAAAACTATAAATAAGTTTTAAATGAATCTTGAGAAAAATACTCTGATTTAACTTTAAACTGTGAAGACTGACCATATATTGAGTATGTTATACTTGAAATATGGTCTTTTCTTTTTAAAGACACCCCAATGACTCAGAGGAATCCATCATGAATGCTCAAGCACTTGTGCTGACTGACAATGCTGCCAATAAAGTACGCCAATTGCGTGAGAGTGAAGGTAATCAAGACCTTATGTTACGTGTATATGTGACTGGTGGTGGTTGTTCAGGTTTCTCATATGGGTTTAATTTTGCTGAAAGCCAAAACGAAGATGATGCTGAATTCATCAATGGTGATGTGAAGATGTTGGTTGATTCACTGAGCTATCAATATTTAGTTGGTTCAACAGTCGACTATATTGAAGGTCTTGAAGGTTCTCGATTTGTGGTTCAAAACCCGAATGCGACAACCACGTGTGGATGTGGATCTTCATTCTCGATCTAATCGCGATGATGAATTGAGCCATAAAAAAGCCCTCATTTAGAGGGCTTTTTTAATGTTTAAAATCGATATTAGGCTTCAAATTTTAGTGCTTCTAATAGATCTAAAATTACGGTAGTCACGTCTTGAGTCAATTGATAATTATTAAAAATTTCATATGCCGTAATGGTGACATCGGTATCACTCGGAAGCAGGCGTTGTTCTTCTTCGATGAGGTCACGGATCGGCAATAGGGTTTGTTTGACCTGTAAATGCAAGACATCTTTAAACTCAAGATTTTCGTCTTCGAGCTCAATTAATTGCTCATTAAAAAAGGGTAAAAGTACCGCATGGAGATAAGGTTGAATGTCTGTAATATCAAAAATCTCAATATCACGGGTTTGTTCAATCGTGCTGATGTGGTCATTCACTTCAATTAAGATATGGTAGTAACTCACATTGCTCTCCACGTAAGATGTCATTGATATAAGGGAATTATTGCAAATCAACAATAACATGAAATGCTAATTATTGTTGGTGAATCCTATAATATCCTTATAAATTGTATGGTTTTTTTTGCTCAGGGTGTTCTAACGATAATATAGTAAGCCTTGGTCTGCTGGCATCAGTTTAAAGTTTTCTAATTGTTGCGCGCCTAAGATTGGGTACATTAATGCAGCAGGGTCATTATGGTGAGATAAGCCGAGAGCATGTCCGAGTTCGTGGGCAAGGGTAAGGCGTAAATCATCTTCGGCATCAAATTGATAAATCTGAATCTGATCCCCCATAAAAACGCCTTTATGAAACTCTCGAGCAGGAAAGCGCTGACTGGCTTGTATCACGCCTGCATTATATTGATCGATTTGCTGGTTATAGCTTAAGACTTGTTGGTTAAATTGATCATTTTGCTGATTAAATCGATCTATTTCTTGGTCTAATTGCATCGCTTGTGCTTTAACTTGCTCAAGTTCTCTTTCAACGCGTTGCATATTGGGGTCTTGTGCATGCTCTATTCGGCTCCAATTCATACGTTCTTGCGACAGCTGTGCGATTTCCGCACGGATCATGGCTTGTTTTGATCGGAGCTGTTGCTCATTCATCTCCAGACCTTTTCTCGAATTTGCTAAGTTCTCGGCATATAAATCATTACGGGCTTTATCTGCGGCTAAGGTCTTTTGGACTTGCTTATAGGCATTGTATTGTTCTTGGCGATCATCATAAATTAGATGGATCGCCAGTTGTGCATTTGGGTCATAGATAAATAACGG
Organism: Acinetobacter sp. YH12040; assembly: GCF_013420005.1. Classification (NCBI taxonomy): domain Bacteria; kingdom Pseudomonadati; phylum Pseudomonadota; class Gammaproteobacteria; order Moraxellales; family Moraxellaceae; genus Acinetobacter; species Acinetobacter sp. YH12040. The sequence goes on along the minus strand of NZ_VOZB01000017.1, from coordinate 7,960 downwards.
TTTGAGTGTCCCTTTATGCCATATCTCTGCGGCTTCTTGGCTAAGTTGAATGACTTGTTGCTGGCTTAATCCAAAACGCGGATCGACATCAGCAACCCGATAACGCAGTCGGGTATCGAGAGGGTGTAAAAGTCGATCTGAAATTGAATTAAATTTCAGTTGAGGATGCTGCTTGGTTTGATAGATCCACCAAGTACTCAAAACGATGACAACAATAATTAAAATCAAACGCATAGCGTCGCAAAACTTGATTATTTTGCATTAATTTAACTGAAATTTAGCGCTATGCAAATCTAAGTATAGACAGATTGGCAGTCGAGAAGAATGTGGCTGTTTGAACTTTAGCGTGTTATTTGAATATTGCCTGATGCAGATAAAATCATCCACAAAAAAACCGCGCTTTCGCGCGGTCTTTTTGAGCTTTGAAAGACTCAGTTAAAGCGACAAATTATTTTTTGTCATCTTTCACTTCAGTGAACTCAGCATCTACAACGCCGTCATCTGCTTTTTGAGCTTGACCTTCAGCGCCTTGGAAAGCGTTAGGATCAAAACCTTCAGCACCGCCTTGACCTTGTGCAGCTTCATAAGCACGTTGAGTGATCGGCATAATGATGTTTTGAAGTGCTTCAGTTTTCGCTTTGATTGCATCTACATCGTTTTCTTTAGTCGCTGCTTCGAGCTCAGCTACAGCAGCATCGATTGCAGATTTCTCATCAGCAGTTACCTGTTCACCAAGATCTTTTACTGCTTTTTGAGCAGAAGAAACAAGTGCATCAGCTTCGTTACGTGCTTTCGCTAATTCTTCAAATTTACGATCTTCTTCAGCATTCGCTTCAGCATCTTTGATCATCGCTTCAATTTCAGCATCGCTCAAACCAGAGTTAGCTTTAATTTGAATTGATTGCTCTTTACCTGTGCTCTTATCTTTTGCAGATACTTTCAAGATACCATCAGCGTTGATGTCAAATGATACTTCAATTTGTGGTACACCACGTGGAGCAGGTGGAATATCGCCCAATTGGAAGTTACCCAACAATTTGTTTTGTTGAGCCATTTTACGTTCACCTTGGTAAACTGAAATGTCTACAGCTGGTTGGTTGTCTGCAGCAGTTGAGAACACTTGAGATTTCTTCGCAGGAATCGTCGTGTTTTTCTCAATGATCGCTGTTAACACGCCACCCATTGTTTCAATACCAAGTGTAAGCGGAGTTACGTCAAGAAGAAGTACGTCAGTTTTATCACCTGAAAGTACTGCACCTTGAATCGCAGCACCCATCGCTACAGCTTCATCTGGGTTCACGTCTTTACGTGGCTCACGGCCGAAGAACTCTTGTACTTTTTGTTGTACAAGTGGCATACGAGACTGACCACCCACCAAGATTACGTCAGAGATGTCAGAGGTTGAAAGACCTGCATCTTTAAGTGCAATCTTACATGGTTCAATTGTACGAGCAACCAATTCAGCAACTAAACCTTCAAGTTTAGAGCGAGTCACGTTGATCACTAAGTGTTTAGGACCAGTCGCATCTGCTGTGATGTATGGAAGGTTGATTTCTGTTGCATTCGAAGAAGAAAGCTCGATTTTTGCTTTTTCAGCAGCTTCTTTTAAACGTTGAAGTGCAAGCGGATCTTGTTTCAAGTTTACGCTTTGTTCTTTCTTGAACTCTTCAACCAAGTATTCAATTAATGCATTATCGAAGTCTTCACCACCAAGGAATGTATCACCGTTTGTAGACAACACTTCGATTTGTTGGTCGCCATCAAGGTCAGCGATTTCAATGATTGATACGTCGAAAGTACCACCACCTAAGTCGTAAACCGCAACTTTACGGTCGCCTTCTTTTTTGTCCATACCGAACGCAAGTGCAGCAGCTGTTGGTTCGTTGATGATACGTTTAACATCTAAACCAGCAATTTTACCTGCATCTTTAGTCGCTTGACGTTGAGCATCGTTAAAGTACGCAGGAACAGTAATTACCGCTTCAGTTACTGTTTCACCAAGGTAGTCTTCAGCTGTTTTTTTCATCTTTTTCAAGATTTCAGCAGAGATTTGTTGTGGTGCAAGTTTCTTGTCGTTTACATCAACCCAAGCATCGCCATTGTCAGCTTTGATGATTTTGTAAGGTACAAGGCCGATATCTTTTTGCACAGCTTGGTCTTGGTACTTACGACCGATCAAACGTTTGATTGCAAATAATGTGTTTTTAGGGTTAGTCACTGCTTGACGCTTAGCAGATTGACCGACAAGGATCTCGCCGTCTTTATACGCAATAATAGATGGGGTTGTACGAGCGCCTTCAGCGTTGTCGATTACTTTTACTTTGTCGCCTTCAAGTACTGCTACGCAAGAGTTTGTAGTACCTAAGTCAATACCAATGATTTTCGCCATTTGGATGTTTCCTCTAAAATTCTTTTACGATGTTTTCGCTTGTTATCCGATATGAGAGCCAATCAAAAATTTTCAAGTAATATTGGTTAAAATTTTTAATTCGTCTCAGAAAATTTGTCTTTATGCACCAACCATAACCATAGCAGGGCGTAATAGGCGACCGTTTAAACTATAGCCTTTTTGCAATACTGTTCCGATTTCATTCGATTTGGCATTTGGATCGATGCCCACAGCCTGATGAAGATCTGCATTGAAACCATTTGCAGTATCCACAGCAACCACACCAAATTTTTCTAAAGTGCTGAGCAATGATTTCAGTGTAAGTTCTACACCTTCAGATAAACCTGATTTTTCATCACCTGCCGCAGCAATCGCGCGTTCAAGGTTATCAACTGACTCAAGCAATTGTTTTGCAAATTTTTCCAGCACAGTATCTTTATGCTTTTCAGATTCGCGTTGAATGCGCTCTACACTTTTTTGCGCTTCATATACGGCATTTGCAGTACGTGCTTTTTCAAGTTTTAAGCTTTCTTCTAAATTGGTGATTTGTGCTTGTAAATCTTCAACTGAAACTTCAGCTTGCTCGTTTTCAGCTTGAGTTTGCTGTTCTGCTTGCTCTTGTTGAAGATCTTGAGCGTCTTGGTTTTGCTCAGTCGCCATTGATTTACTCCGTTTAAATGGGTTCTTAAACATGTTCAGTCCTTATAGCTGTGCGTTCAAACGACATCGATGCGTAACTGCCATGCGTTTTGAATTCATGATTAATAAAAGAAATCGGGGCAGGGTATAAAAATTCAAGCGAAGTCAGCGATTAAATGCAATTTTTTATTCAAATAAATGGTTTTTCAGCCAAATATCGACTGCAAAATTAAATTCTATGAAAATATAAATTATTGATTTGAATGTATAATCATATTTTGATCGGATTTATAGATTTTCATCATAAATTTTAACGGTTTCTCTTTGTGCCTGAAAATTTGCATAATTTATCTATCGGAAGTGACCATATCCACTGGAGAGAGGGATATGGTGACTACCTCTAGATTTTAGAAACACTTTTCCATGCTGATTTCCCAAGAATCAGCATTTTTTTTGCCTCAAAAAATAGTGGTTAATATTTATACATAAAAACTCTTAGTATCAGTTTTATTAAATATTTCACAAAAAATGATCAGCACAGTATTCTTTGTTTCAGATTCTATCGCTGTAGTTTCTTAATTTATTTCAAATGTGTTTTTCATGGCCTGCTTCTCTCATAAGCAGGCTTTTTTTTTGCATGAAATTTATAAAAACAGCCACTTAAGTAACTGAGTTGCAAGTTTTGTTGAACTTTGTTGTATTCAAAAGCTGTGATCACGCTTTATTCAAAATCATTTATATTTATTTTTTTAATAAAAAACAAAGCACTTGAGTTAAAAAAATGATGTAAAGCCTTAAAATGAAAGAAAACCGCCTAATTAATAAAACATTTCATAAGCTGTACCGTGCCTCGTACAAAGTACAACTCAGAAGGTGGGAACTTCACAGAATTTTTTTCCATTATGACTCGGGCAAAGTTGAGCTTTGCTTTTAATGATTCAATGAAGGAAATAATGAAGATGAAAAAAATTGGTTTATTCGCTGTCGCAGTTTTAGGTTTTGGTTTAGCTGCGGTGGGTTGTACTTCTCAAGAAACTGTAGAATCTCCGGAAACCGCACAAGTAACGTCTGCAACTGAAGCATCTGTAACAACAGAGCAATCGGGTGCTGTGGTTCAAGCAGATCCATCAGCTCAAGGTGCTGAAGTTCAATCTGCGCCTGCACCACAACCTACAGTTCAGCAATAAGATTGTTTAATGCTCTCTGACCTGTAACAACAGGCAGTCAAGAATAGACAGAAGATAGGATGCCTCTTCTGTCTATTTTTTTTCTATTGCTTTTTTTTACCTTTTCTATTTTTAGTGAACGAAAAAAAGCCCATCCTGTAGATGAGCTTTTTACTTCTAACCGATCTGAAAAAAACATCAATTAACGGCGATTTTCCCATGCGCGACGACGTTCTTCAGCCGCTTTACGTTGTTGATCTGATGCCTTTCTTAAATCTTGAATATTTTTTTTGCGCTCTTGCTCAATTTGTTTTCTACGATCTTGACTGGCTTTACGGCGCTGTTCTTCTAAGCGCTGACGCTCTTTGCTGACTTTTTGACGATCTTGTTCAGCACGTTTACGACGTTCAGCTTCAGAGTATTTACGCTGTTGTTCTAGACGTTGACGTTCGAGTTCGTTTTTACGACGATCCCACTCTTGTTGATTTTTACGATTTTGTTCCCAGTTACGCTGGTCAAGTTGCTGCTTTCTACGTTCGAGCTCTAAACGATTACGTTGTTGTTGCTGACGTTCCCATGTACGGCGGTCTTGTTCATAACGACTGTCGTAACGGCGATCATAACGATTATCATAGCGTCGATCATTATGATCATAACGGCGGTCATAACGTTGATCATAACGTCCATCGTAGTAACCATCTTCAGGGAATGCTACGCAGCCTACAGCCAAAAAAGCAGTCGCAAAAGACAGAAGGATGATCTTTTTAGCCATGGTGAGTATCCTTTATCGAGAATGGGTTAGCATAATCAACCCATAAAACTTGGGTAAATTGTCAATGACAACTCTATAAAAGAAGATTAGCTTAACTAGGTTTGTACTATGTATGTCGATGTTGAGACTTATATGTGAATATGGTCACATTTGACCTAGATCATGTAGAAAGTATGAAGAGCATAATTCGAAGGATAGAGCATGTTTGCATTGAATGAATCACTTAAAAATATGAAAGATAAAGGCCAAGGTACGGCTGCTCGGTTACTTGATCGTCTTCCTAACTTTGCCAAAGAAAGCCTCGCAAAACGTCTCGATTATCCGTTTATTTTTCCAGAATTAGATCCGCTGGTGAAATGCATGATGGCGGCTCAACTCAAGCAAGGTAAGTCAGGCTTTGTGACTGAAGACTATGTGAAGTCTCGTAAATTATTTGATTTACAGATGGAGTCGATCAAGACCAAGCCGACCTTTGTGAAACAAGTGCAAGATATACGTCTACCTTTACAAAGTGCTACGCTGTTTGCGCGTCATTATCATCCTGCTCCAAATAAAAAATTACCGATGATCGTGTTCTATCACGGTGGTGGTTTTGTGGTGGGTGGTCTAGACACGCATGATGAAGTTTGTCGTTTATTGGCCGTGCATGCCAAAGCACAAGTTTTAAGTATTGATTATCCACTCACGCCAGAGGCCAGCCCAGCTCAATTAATGCAAAGTTGTGAAGATGCCTTGGCTTGGACTTATCAAAATAGTCGTCAGTTTAAAATTCTAAAAAATCGAATTGCGGTGGCAGGGGATAGTGCAGGCGGCAATATTGCTACCGCAGTTGCGCAGCGCAGTGCTCAGAAAGTTTTTGCCCCGCAAGCTCAGCTATTAATTTATCCCGTGGTGGATTTCAAAAGTCGCCACCCATCTTTCTATGCTTATAAAGATGGTTTGGTTCTGACTGAAAAAGATATTGATGTCGTAACTGCTTTATATGCGGAACAACATGCAGTGGCCTTAGATGATCCATTAATTTCACCAACCTATGGAAAATTGGCAGGTATCGCACCCGCGTATATCGTGACGGCAGGGCATGACGTTTTACATGACGAAGGTGAAATTTATTCGCATAAACTCCGTCAGCAAGGGGTGAAAGTGTTTTATCAAGAATATACCGATCAAACCCATGGTTTTATCAATTTAACCCCGGTTTCGCACCGAGCTAAAAAATACGTGATCGAGATTAGTACGAAGTTCCGTAAATTTTGGGATAAACGTAGCTAATCATTCCTTTATATAAAGTAAACCCAGTGTTTCACGTGAAACACTGGGTTTTTATTTATTGGGTTATTTATCTTGGATTTTTGCAGCAGGAAAAACGAGGCTAAATTCTGGGACATAAAAGCTTTGCAATAATCGTGCTTCAGAAAAATTTGGAAAAATGTCCTGTGTGTTATGCCATTCTACCTGTTTCAGTTTAGAGAGCCGTCCGCGAAACTTCGGTGAAAATTGATAGCGCTTACCTTCCCACGCTTGTCTGATTTGCAACATCGCTGCTGGGATATGATGACTATTAATATAGAAAGAACGCTGTAAACGTGATTTTTTTAAACGGATCTGCATTTTTTGTTGTTCAACTTCTATAGTACAGACCACTTCATTGTCATGTTGTTGCCATTCAAACTTTGCCAACTCTTTAGGAATACCCCAGAGTTTTTGGCCATGAATGACAGAGATATCTGTCGAAACATAAATCTTAGGTATCGAACTTAACCTTTTCTTACTCCATAAAGGGTGATCTAAAATCAGCAATTCGTCATAAGGACCCACAGGCGAATCATGGTATCGGACCAATAACACCTGAACCACACGACCCAAAGCTGATGTCGCTAAACGGAACATCTGCGCTCGTTGGATAAAACTCGGAGAGATCCAATAATTCAAAATAAAAGCATCGCCACGCAGTTGCCAAGGCGGTAAATGTGTCAATGCAGTGTCCGACGGTATTATTTGCGTCATCATTGTTCTCGTTTTAATAATGGCAGAATAATTACTTTTTAATCATCAAAGACTAATATACAGTCAATAACAAGTACGAGATCAACCAGAAGAGTTAGCAAATGTTAAAACAGATTTTATTTACCGCAGCACTTGGCTGTGTGAGCTTAAGCAGTTTTGCTGCCAATACTATTGTCGAAATGAAAACCTCTCAAGGCAATATTGAAATTGAGCTATTCAATGACAAAGCACCTATCTCAGCTAAAAACTTTGAAAGCTATGCAAAAGAAAAATTTTATAACGGTACAATCTTTCATCGCGTGATTCCTGGATTTATGGTTCAGGGTGGGGGCATGGATGTCAAGATGCAGGAGAAGCCAACAAAAGCGGCGATTAAGAATGAATCAAGTAATGGCTTGAGCAATAAGCGTGGCACATTGGCAATGGCACGGATGAATCATCCTGATTCAGCAAGTAGTCAGTTCTTTATTAATGTTGCAGACAATGACTTCCTCAATAAAAGTGCAATGAATGCGGGATATGCTGTTTTTGGTAAGGTCACTAAAGGTATGGATATCGTCGATAAAATCGTAAAAGTTCCAACTGCGAACTATGGAATGCACCAGAATGTCCCTGTAAACCCAGTAGTTATACAGAGTGTGGTGATTAAAGCAGCACCTGAAAAAAACTAAGCGCACAAAATAGGAAAAATATTTTACATGATATTTGTAATAAATATCATGTATTTATGTGAGTAAAGTGTATTTTTTGAACCATAATGGTGCATAAAAATAAAACACTCGTGTTCGTTGTGAGTGAAAAGCACTTGCACGTGTAAGAAATTGCCCTATAATGAGCACCATACCGACGAGATAGACGGAAACGAACGAAACGCGAAGCGTTGAGTTGTTAAGTTTATTGAAGTCCAGCTTCTAGCATTGACGAGATGTTAGAAAGATCATTAAGAGATTATGAAGAACAACTTGTGTGGATTTTTACTGATTGATC
>NZ_VOZB01000016.1:0-57557 GCF_013420005.1 Acinetobacter sp. YH12040 | reverse complement strand
TCGCAAGAGATGCGATGGATGTCTGATGATTTGTAGTCATAAATTTAAGTCCCCACTTGTTTCTAAGTGGGGACTAAATTAAGGCTTATAGGATGAATTCAGAAGGTGTGTTCAGCGGACGCTTACATACCAATTCATGATTTGCTTATTCATATAAAAGATAAAGGCAAAAAAAAGCCCCTGCAAAGCAGAGGCTGATTTCAAATGAGATGTTAAATGCTTAATCTAAACTATCCGCAGGAATACGCACCCAGCCTTCCATTAAGACACGCGCACTTCGGCTCATCACGGCTTTTTTAACGACCCACTGACCATTTTCATAAATTGCTTGCGCACCTACACGTAGCGTCCCAGATGGATGTCCAAAACGCACAGCTTCTCGCTCCCCACCACCCGCAGCTAAGTTCACAAGCGTCCCCGGTATCGCCGCAGCTGTACCAATGGCAACTGCCGCTGTGCCCATCATTGCATGATGCAGTTTCCCCATTGATAAGGCACGAACCAATAAGTCCGTATCTTGTTCTGAAATATGTTTAGAACTCGAAGATGTATAGGCTTTCGGCTTTGAAACAAATGCAATCTTTGGGGTATGTTGACGCTGTTCTGCTTCAGCAATATCTGAAATCAAACCCATTTGTTGTGCACCATAAGCACGGATTTTTTCAAAACGGGCCAATGCCTTGGCATCACCATTGATCGCATCTTGCAGTTCAGTGCCGACATAACCAATATCTTCTGCATTTAAGAAGATCGTTGGAATACCTGCATTAATAAATGTTGCAGGGAAACTGCCTTCATCGGGTACGGTTAAGGTATCAACCAAATTCCCTGTAGGGAACATAGCGCCGCCATCTTCACCATCATCTGCGGGGTCTAAAAATTCAATTCGAACTTCGGCTGCTGGGAAGGTCACACCATCTAGTTCAAAATCACCAGTTTCTTGTACTGCACCATCAGTAATAGGTACATGCGCAATAATGGTTTTTTGAATATTGGCTTGCCAAATACGAACCGTACACAAACCATTTTCAGGAATACGTGATGCTTCAACCAAACCATTTGAAATGGCAAATGCACCAACCGCTGCCGTTAAGTTTCCGCAGTTACCACTCCAGTCGACAAATGCTTTATCAATCGACACTTGTCCAAATAGATAATCTACATCATGCTCAGGCTGTGAACTTTTTGCCAAAATCACGGTTTTACTGGTACTTGAAGTCGCTCCACCCATCCCATCAATTTGTTTACCATAAGGATCTGGACTGCCAATCACACGTAATAAAAGTTGGTCGCGAACTTTTCCAGCTTGTTGTGCTGCAAGCGGTAAATCATCTAGCTTGAAAAATACACCTTTACTTGTACCACCACGCATATAAGTCGCTGCAATTTTAATTTGGGGAGCAAAACTCATTTTTATTGAATCCTTAATCTTTATCATTGTGTTTTGGCAGAGCGTTCTTTTCTGCGCTTTTGCATCATACAATGTTTAATTGAAGTTTTAACAATCACATGACTTAAGTATAAAAAAACAACATTCGATACCTTTTCCATATAAAGCCAAGTATAAGAATTTCAATTAAAATAAAATTAATCTATTGATTCATAAATTTTTAATTCAGCATTTAAAACGAAAAATAGGTTATTAAATATATAAATACTTTTCATAAATTTTGAGCTACTAGGCTATTCATTCTCTATACATTACAATTACCAAAATTAAACCATTCTCGGGAAGAGTAACTTGACTACCAATTCCTCCGAACTCAAGCGTGGCTTAAAGAATCGTCATATTCAATTGATTGCCATGGGTGGTGCAATTGGTACAGGCTTATTCTTGGGCTCAGCGCATGTGATTCAATCTGCTGGACCATCCATTATTCTCGGCTACGCGATTGGCGGTCTGATCGCCTTTCTAATTATGCGTCAGTTGGGTGAAATGATCGTCCATGAACCTGTAGCGGGTTCATTTAGCCATTTTGCATATAAATATTGGGGGAAATTTCCAGGTTTCTTAACAGGTTGGAACTACTGGATTCTCTATATTTTAGTGGCAATGACAGAACTCACCGCTGTTGCGAAATACATCAATTATTGGTGGCCTCATATTCCAGCGTGGGCATCAGTACTGTTCTTCTTCGTGATCATTACTTTAGTAAACTTAGGTAATGTGAAGTTTTATGGTGAATCTGAGTTTTGGCTGTCGATTATTAAAGTCACTGCGGTTATTTCTATGATCGTATTTGGTTTGTATTTGCTACTGACTGCAGATGCCAACTCAACAGCATCATTTACCAACTTATGGAGTCAGGGCGGCTTCTTCCCAAATGGTTTTGAAGGCTTATTCTTCATGCTGGCATTCTTGATGTTCGCCTTCGGTGGTATTGAACTGATTGGTATGGCGGCGGCCGAAGCTGAAAATCCAAAAGAAACTATTCCTAAAGCGATTAACCAAGTTGTATTTCGTATTTTGATTTTCTACGTGGGTTCTTTGACTATTCTATTGTCACTTGTGCCATGGAATCAGCTTGAACTAGGTGGTTTAGACAAAAGTCCATTTGTGATGATCTTTAGCCAACTGGGTATTGATTGGGCTGCACATTTACTGAACTTCATTATCCTAACTGCAGCACTGTCTGTATATAACAGCGGTATGTATGCCAATAGCCGTATGCTTTACAGCTTGGCGAAGCAAGGTAATGCACCAAAAGTTTTCGCAAAAACCAACAAAAGTGGCGTGCCAATTCCAGCAGTATTACTTTCTGCAGTACTGATTTTCGGCTGTGTACTCTTAAACTACTTCGTACCTGAAGATGCACTTGGTCACTTAATGTATGTGGTTGTTGGTGCGCTTGTCCTGAACTGGGCGATGATTACCATGACTCACTTACAGTTCCGTCGTGCAAAACGTATTTTGAATTTTACAACGTCTTATCCTGCACTTTGGGCACCAGTCAGCAACTACATCGTTCTGATCTTTATTGCTTTAGTTCTATTTATTATGTGGACTCAGGGCTTTATGGAATCAGTTCTAATGATCCCTGTTTGGATTACAGTCATGTTATTAATGTTTAACTATCTTAATCCTAAAGATTTGAGCGACATTGACCCTAATGAAGTTCATAAAGACTAAGTAATTTAAAAAGTTATTGTTTCGGCAATAACTTTTTTTTTAGCTAAAATAGGAGTACATTAGCCTCCGTCTTGCGCTCTTAGCTTAACTGGATAGAGCAGTTGCCTCCTAAGCGACCGACGTGGGTTCGAGTCCCACAGAGCGCACAATTTTTTAGACACCTCACCTCTCTGATTTTTTCAACTCACATTTATCAATAAAACTAAATTCAGAATTCTTAAATCCAATTTTTACATTTCAAATTCAAAATTCATCTCTGATTTTTTAACTTAATCTTTGTTTTTACTGATTTTACTCTTGAGAGTTTGTTTTTAAGAAGAATTGAATAGCACTTTTAAATTCCCTAACCATCTATTTGTCAATGCAAAAAATGACACATGGTGTGGTCTATAAGGCCAAAAAATCAATTTATGACTGCCCATATCAAAATATTTTCAATTATTTTTAGGTTTAGAAAATAATGCAGTAACTAAAAATATTAAATAATAATCAAAATGTTATATGTATTAATTAGTACATTTACTCTAAATAGTTCGTTTTTCAATCATATTTTTTAATCTAGAGCATTTACTCTTATTTTAATTGTGCTATTTTTGTCACATGGAGTAACAATTAAGCCCAAGAGTATTAAAAAGTTTTCCATAACGAATATATGCATTAACCATAAAAATCAAATTCGTATCTCAAGGAATGACGAAGAATGAAATTAAAAACTTTAGCTACAGCCATGATTCTTGCTTCAGTTCCAATGACAGGTGCTTTTGCAGCAGCAATGGACCGTTCAGGCCAATCTATGTCTGCATTCTTACAACCAGGAAATTATTTTGAAGCAGGTATTTCAGTTCTAGACCCGACAGTATCTGGTAAAGAAGCTGGTGAAACAGCTACACGTCGTAATATTGAAGACATGGCTGATGATTATTACTTCCCTTCAGCCGCATTAAAACTACAATTAACTGATAAGTTTTCATTCGGTCTTCTATATGACCAACCATTTGGTGCCGCTGCTGAATATAAAGGTAACAATGCTTTTGTTTCACAAGCTTCTGACACGGTATTACCTCAACCACTATTAGACAGCATGGTTCGAAATGAAGTTACTCAAACTTTAAATCAACTTACAAGTACACAAATTGTAGGTTTAGCAGTGCAAGGCTTGCTTGCACAACAAGGTATGTCTCCAACTAACCCAGCTTATAATGCTACTTTACAAGCAACAGTGACAGGTATTATCACTCAAGCAGGTGGTAATGTTGATACAGCTGCTGCTGCAGTACGTCCACAAGTTGAAGCTGGGGCATTTATTCAAGGTCAACAGCAATTACAACAACGTTTAGATAATGCAGGTGTTGCTCTAGGCCAAGGAAATACAAAAGTTTCTGTAGACACTCAGAACTTAGCTTTTGTTTTTGGCTTCCAACCTACGCCAAATTGGAACATCTATGCTGGTCCTGTTTATCAAACAGTTAAAGGTAGCGTAAGCCTACGTGGTCAAGGCTATAGCATTTTTAATGGCTATGACTCAAACATTAAAGAAACTGGTGATCTTGGTTGGTTGGCAGGTGTTGCTTACCAAATTCCAGAAATTGCACTTAAAGCTTCTTTAACATATCGTTCTGAAATTGACCATGAAACGACAATTCGCGAAACAATTCCAACTGCTGGCGCGTTAACGCTACTTGGTCAAAACCCTGCAGATGTAGTTGGAGCTAAGGGCACTTCGACGATTACTACACCTCAGTCTGTAAACCTTGATTTCCAATCTGGTATCATGGCTGACACCGTTGCATTTGCAAACGTGCGTTGGGTTGAATGGTCAAATTTCGCAATTCGTCCATACCAATTTGGTTTAATGTCTGAAGCAGTTGGACAATTACCAGCAGTTAACCGTCCGAACGGCTTTAACTTAGTTGAATATTCTGAAGACCAAATTTCTGCAACAGTTGGTGTTGGTCGCAAACTTAGTGAACAATGGGCTGGTAACGTATCCGTAGGTTGGGACTCAGGCGCTGGTAACCCTGTATCAACACTTGGCCCTACTGAAGGTTACTGGAATGTCGGCTTAGGTTTACAATTTAGTCCAGCACCGAATTACTTCATTGCTGGTGGCGTGAAATACTTCATGCTCGGTGATGCAAAATCTCAAACAGCTGCTCAATTTGGTGAAGATAGCCGTATTGTTGGTGAATTTGAGGATAACGATGCTTGGGCATACGGTTTAAAAATCGGTTACCGCTTCTAATTCTCGGTATCAGTAGATTGGAAATATATCCAATCTACTATTGTAAAAATAATTTAATTCAAATGTTCATAGATTGAGCATTTGAATTTTTTAAGTTCAAAGATAAACATTAAGTTAAATACTCTATTTTTTTATTTATAAATCATAAACATAAATAACACCTTCTAGAATAATTACTCTAGCATTGCTTATTTTTTAACTTATACAGTTCATTTTTAGAGTAGCAACTCTTATTTACTGTTTTTCTATTTATGTTACTTTCCACACATTGAAATAACATCAAAAGTTACAAACAGGGAAAAGTATGCGCTTAAATCACCTTAGCTACGCAATTTTACTTACCGCTTTACCAACAGCATCATTATTTGCAGCGGGTCTAGATCGTTCAGGTCAGTCTATTTCAGCATTCTTACAACCTGGTAACTACGCAGAAGCTGGCATTTCTATTTTAGACCCAAAAGTAGAAGGTCAAGATTTACTGAAAAACAAAGTTGATGACATGGGTGAAGACTACTACTTCCCTTCAGCAGCAATTAAAGTACAAGCGACTGATAAAATTTCTTTAGGTTTGATCTATGATCAACCGTATGGTGCAGATGCAGCATACGACAGCAATTCACTTTTCTTCAGTTCAAACGGCACGGGTACAAGTGTTGAAGTTGATACACAAAACCTAACAGCGTTAATTGGTTACCAACCAACAGAGAACTGGAACCTCTATGCAGGTCCAGTATGGCAAACTGTTGAAGCAGATATCAAACTCCGTGGTTTAGCTTACCAAGGCCTTTCTGGTTATAACATCAAGATTGCTGAAGAAGAAGCATATGGTTGGTTAGCAGGTTTCGCCTACTCTATTCCAGAAATTGCTTTAAAAGCTTCTGTAACGTATCGTTCAGAAATTAAGCACAAAGCAACTGGTGAAGAAACTTATACGCTTTCATCTCCTATGACTGTTGCTCCTGATGTTACTCTACCTACAGGTACTACGATCGGTTTAGCTGACGCTCGTGTTGATGCAATTACACCACAATCTGTAAACGTAGATTTACAAACTGGTATTGCTGCAAACACTTTAGCTTTTGCTAACCTTCGTTGGGTTCATTGGGATCAATTTGCAGTAACACCGCAAGCATTATTCCAACGTTCAGGCGGCAACAATTTAATTGATTATTCTGACGATCAGTACTCAATCACTACAGGTATTTCTCGTAAGTTCAATGATAAATGGGCGGGTACTGCAGCTGTCGGTTATGACTCTGGTGCAGGTAACCCTGTAACAACACTTGGCCCAACTGAAGGCTACTGGAGTGTTGGTTTAGGCGGTCAATACAGCCCTGCTGAGAACTATTTCATTCAAGCTGGTGTGAAATACTTCTGGTTAGGAGATGCGAAAGCGCAAACTGGCGGTACAGTTGTTGGCGAATTCAAAGACAATACTGCGCTTGGTTATGGCATGAAAATTGGCTATCGCTTCTAAGAATTAAAAAACTAAAAGCTCCTATATGGGGCTTTTTTTATTTTTGCATGTGACCCATTTCACACAATACATTTAGAATTTTATATAAGTTGCTTATTTTTCGAACAATTGATTTTATATCAATAATTTAATGGATATTTATTTTATATATTTAATAACAATAGTTTATCTAAAAATTATTAAAGTATTTATTCTAATTATTTAAAATCAACAGCTTTTTTTTACCCTAAGTTCAAATTTAGAGTCTTTACTCTTTTTTTATTATGCTATTTTTTGGTGCAAGATATGATTAAAAAAATTACATATCTTTAAATTTTATTAACGCATTGACGCGTTTTTTATACTAGGAAAGTAGAAAAATGAACTTAAAAGCATTAACAAGTGCCATTTTATTTGCCAGCGTACCTACGACCGGGGTGTTTGCCGCAGCAATGGATCGCTCTGGGCAGTCAATTTCTGCATTTTTACAACCGGGTAATTATTTTGAAGCAGGGATTTCAGTTTTAGATCCAAACGTCTCAGGTGTAGATATTAAAGGCCAAGCTACAGGTGATATGGCTGAGGACTATTATTTCCCAGCTGCTGCATTAAAAATTCAACTGAATGAGCATTTCTCATTTGGTTTAATTTATGATCAGCCTTTTGGTGCAGAGGCTAAATATAATTCAAATAGCGTCTTTTCAGCA
The DNA here is from genome assembly GCF_013420005.1 of Acinetobacter sp. YH12040. NCBI lineage: Bacteria > Pseudomonadati > Pseudomonadota > Gammaproteobacteria > Moraxellales > Moraxellaceae > Acinetobacter > Acinetobacter sp. YH12040. The sequence goes on along the minus strand of NZ_VOZB01000016.1, from coordinate 50,022 downwards.
AAATCTACTGATTCTGTCCTAGGTGCACTAGACCACAAAACAGTCGCTCAATTTAACAGTAAGGCCACTGAAGTTACTGGTCAAACTGAAGTGGATGTAAAAACACAAAACCTTTCTCTTTTATTTGGTTTTCAACCTAATGAGAATTGGAATTTTTACGCAGGACCGGTATACCAAACTGTTGAAGGTAAAGTAAGTCTGCGTGGTGAAGCTTACAGCATGATGTCTGGATATGATGCAAATATCAAAGAAGAAGGTGATCTTGGATGGCTAGCGGGTTTTGCATATCAAATTCCTGAAATTGCCTTAAAGGCATCCCTAACATATCGATCTGAAATCGAACATGAAGTAAATGCAACTGAGTCATTCCAATCAATTGATAACTTCACTGGCTTAAGTGCACCAATCTTAAACATTATGCTTGGTCCAATGGGTGCCAAATTACCGAAAGAGCAACGTGATGCTGTAATTGCAGTAAGAAATGCATTAGTTGCATCTAATTCACTTCCAGAAGGTAAAACAAAAGTTACCACGCCACAATCGGTAAATTTAGATTTGCAATCTGGCATCATGGAAAACACTGTTGCCTTCGCAAATGTACGTTGGGTAGATTGGTCTAAATTTGCAATTAAACCTCATGAGTTTGGTATTAAAGCAGATATTTTAGGTTCTTTAGTTGCTGGTTCTAACGGTATCGTTGGCTACACAGATGGTTTTAACTTAGTCGACTATTCTAAGGATCAATGGTCTGTAAATGCAGGCGTTGGCCGTAAATTTAATAATCAATGGGCTGGTACAGTCATGGTCGGTTGGGACTCTGGTGCAGGTAACCCAGTGTCAACTTTAGGCCCAACCGAAGGTTACTGGAGCGCTGGCTTAGGTGGACAATTTAGTCCAACACCTCAATCGTTTATTCAAGCTGGTGTTAAATACTTCTGGTTGGGTGATGCGACTGCACAATCTGGTTCACACTCTGTCCCTGGTAATGAAACAGCTGCAAATGTTGCTAACTTTAAAGACAACGATGCAATCGGTTACAGCTTAAAAATCGGTTACCGTTTCTAAGTTGCTTTAAAAACTTTGGATTAAACAAGAAAGGGCGCTATAAGCGCCCTTTTCTATAACTTACTATTCAGAATTAAGCTGGAATATCCCGAATAGAAGCATTACGAATCGCTTCTTTCAGTGCAGCATAGCCATGAATTGGTGGAAACTGTGGAAATTCAGCAATCACATTGTCAGGCGCATCAAATAAGAAACCCGCATCTGCTTCACCAAGCATCGTCGTATCATTATAAGAATCACCTGCTGCAATTACACGGAAGTTTAACCCATGTAATGCTTGAACGGCTTTACGCTTTTGATCAGGTTGACGAAGCTTATAAGCTGAGATCATACCATTTTCATCAGTTTCTAATTTGTGACAGAAAATCGTTGGCCAACCAAGTTGCTGCATTAATGGATGTGCAAACTCATAGAAAGTATCTGAAAGAATAATTAATTGAAAATGAGTACGTACCCACTCTACAAACTCTTTTGCACCTTCAAATGGCCCCATATCTGCAATTACGTCTTGAATATCGTTTAACCCCAAACCGTGTTGTTTTAGGATATTTAAACGTTGAGTCATCAACACATCGTAATCTGGAATGTCACGAGTCGTTGCTTCAAGTTCTTTAATGCCTGTTTTTTTCGCAAAATTAATCCAAATTTCAGGTACTAAAACCCCTTCTAGATCTAAACAAACGACTTCCATGCACTCTACCCTCTGTTAAGTGAAAAAATTTTTTCAATATCATAGCGGAAGAATAAAAAAATGCATTGTTCTTTTTTAAATCTATTTTTTTCATAAGTATCTATTTTTTAGTGATAAGTGTGTTTTAGCATTTCAATTAAAATAGTTCTGAAATAAATTAATATAGGTTTTAACGTTCCAAGCCTATAGCCAGGACATTCATGACTACCATCCCTACTATTGACCTTGTCGATGCACTTGCATCCGAATATGCAGATAAATCACCTTCTGAGATTATGAAACTTGCGCTAAGCCAGCAAGGTGAAGTTGCGATTTCCTTTTCTGGTGCAGAAGATGTTGTACTGATAGATCTTGCATCGAACTTAGGGATTCCATTTCGTGTATTTAGTTTAGATACCGGTCGCTTACACCCTGAAACTTACCAATTTTTAGATACTGTCCGTAAACATTATAAAATTGATATCGAAATCTGTTTCCCAGAAAGTGATGCGGTACAAAAACTGGTGACAGAAAAGGGCTTTTTTAGCTTTTATCAAGATGAACATAAAGAATGCTGTGGTATCCGCAAAGTACAACCTTTGCGTAAAAAACTAGCCACTTTAGATGGGTGGATCACTGGTCAACGTAAGGACCAAAGCCCTGGTACACGTAATGAAATTCCAGTGGTACAAGCTGACCCAGGTTTTTCAGGTCCGGGCAAGCAATTAATTAAATACAATCCTTTGGCAAACTGGTCTAGCGCTGATGTATGGAACTATATCCGTCTAATGGAAATTCCATATAATCCACTACAAGAACGTGGCTTTATCTCGATTGGCTGTGAACCATGCACTCGACCTGTTTTACCGAATCAACACGAACGTGAAGGTCGCTGGTGGTGGGAAGATGCAACCCATAAAGAATGCGGCTTACACGCAGGCAACATGAAAAAATAAAGAGCACAAAACCACTGCACAGCAGTGGTTTTTTCAACGCATCGATACACATAATTCCGTATCATTTCAACGTAAAAACGCTATACTGCAAATGACAATTTAATAATTCTAACAATGCTACTCATACATGAGCAGCTGTAGAAATTGCAGTGAGGCAATCAACGCTATGCGTCCATTACATCCTATTGATTTCATATTCTTAAATTTAGAGAAACGGCAACAACCGATGCACGTAGGTGGCCTATTTTTATTTCAGATCCCTGACAATGCACCTGATACTTTTATTCAAGATTTAGTCGCAGATATTCGTAATTCAAAATCCATTCCTATTCCTCCTTTTAACAATAAACTCAATGGCTTCTTTTGGGATGAAGACGAAGAGTTTGATTTAGATCATCACTTTCGCCATATCGCACTGCCGCATCCCGGTCGTATCCGTGAACTTCTGACTTATATTTCACAAGAACACAGTGCGCTGATTGACCGTGCAAAACCGCTTTGGACTTGCCATATTATTGAAGGCATTGAAGGCAATCGTTTTGCCATGTACTTCAAAATCCACCACGCGATGGTCGATGGCATTGCAGGTATGCGTTTAGTTGAAAAATCACTTTCGCATGACCCAGATGCTAAAAGTATTGTACCGCCATGGTGTGTGGAAGGCCCTCGTGCAAAACGCCTCAAACAGCCTAAAGTCAGTCGTATGAAAGGTCTCCTATCGACCATTAAGGGACAACTTGACTCAACACCACGAGTTTTGTATGAACTATCACAAACTGTAATGAAAGATATGGGCCGTAACCCAGATTATGTATCTAGTTTCCAAGCGCCGAGTTCAATATTAAACCAACGGGTTAGTTCTTCACGTCGTTTCGCTGCTCAGTCTTTTGAATTTTCACGTTTGTCACATATTGCCAAGTCACTTGGTGTAACAATTAACGATATAGTGCTCGCAATTTGTTCAGGCGCATTACGTGAATATTTAATTACACAAAATGCTTTACCTAAAAAGCCATTGATTGCCATGGTGCCTGCATCTGTTCGTACCGATGATTCAGATATGTCTAACCGTATTACCATGATTTTGGCAAACCTAGGAACCCATAAAGAAGATCCGCTAGAACGCTTGAAGATTGTGCGTCGTAGTGTGCTCAATGCCAAAGAACGCTTTAAGCGCATGAACTCGAATCAAATTTTAAACTACAGTGCCTTTGTCTACAGTGCAGCAGGTTTAAATATTGCATCAGGCTTTATGCCAAAACGTCAGGCCTTTAACTTGGTCATCTCAAATGTTCCCGGCCCACAAGAGCCGTTATATTGGAATGGCGCACGCTTAGAAGCGCTCTACCCTGCGTCCATAGTGTTAGATGGTCAAGCGCTTAATATCACTATGACTAGCTATTTAGATAAGCTTGAAGTGGGTCTAACTGCATGTCGTAATGCACTGCCAAAAATGCAAAATTTACTGTCGCATTTGGAAGAAGAAATTCAACGATTTGAAGCTATTGTGAATCAAGATTCCCCAAAGTTACAGGCGGTTAGCTAACCGCCTGCTTCACAACTTAGTATCAGTTCATCAGCAGATTGAACCATCAAAAATTAAAAACCCGTCTAAATTAAACAATCTAGACGGTTTTTTTAGTATTTGAACTTTGATTAATTTTTTGGAGTAATTTATGTGTATAAGCTAAAATTTAGGTGAACAAATCCGTTGTTATTGTTTAATTACGACTTGTAGATACGCACTGATAATTAAGTTTATTTTCCATTCTTTATAAAATTTTAGCGCATTAATAAATTTAGAATCGCGCGTTAGCACTTTAACCCTCTGGATTATATTATTATTTATATTTCAATATTTAAGCTTTAATTGCTCGGCACTGTTTAAGTAACTGATGACAAGCAGAGCGAATCATAGACGCTGTAATTTGAACTTCATTACCACGCTCATCCACGATATAACCTGAATGGATCGCTTTTGCTTCAACAACAGTTTTAAGACCACTTTTCATTACTGTTTTACTAACACCCATAGTACACCTCTTTTTGCTAAGCCATTTTCAAGTCCAATGCAGGAAAATGGCTTTGGCTATTTGATGTGTCTAGTATTCAAAATAACAGTTCAAAAGTAAAATCTCAGTTGTAACAAGTGTTTAACGATATTCTGTTACAATTTCAGCTCAGAATGATATCGTATTGCTCTTGCGTATATAAATTTTCCACTTGGAACTTGATCACACGGCTAATAAAGTGCTCTAAATCAGCTACCGCAGGTGCTTCAGCAGTTAACAATCGGTCAATCACCGACGGATGTGCCACCACAGTGAAACCACTTTGTGATTCATAAGCACGTGCATATCTCAAGATTTCACGGAAAATTTCATAGCAAACTGTTTCAGCCGTTTTCACATAACCACGCCCCTGACAGGTCGGGCAAGAATCACAAAGCAGATGCTCCAGAGATTCACGGGTGCGTTTACGGGTCATTTCCACCAAACCCAGCTCAGATACTTGAGTGATCTTGGTTTTAGCATGATCGCGCTCAAGCATTTTCTCAAACTGGCTCATCACTTCTTCTCGATGATGTGCTTCTTGCATATCAATGAAGTCAATAATGATAATCCCGCCCAAATTACGTAGACGGAGCTGACGTGCAATGACCTGTGTGGCTTCCATATTGGTTTTAAACACAGTGTCTTCAAGCGAACGACCACCTACGTAGGAGCCAGTATTGACATCAATCGTGGTCATGGCTTCAGTTTGATCGATCATCAGATAGCCGCCAGACTTAAGTGCTACACGTGTCTGTAAGGCTTTCTGAATATCTTCTTCGACATTGTACAAGTCAAAAATTGGACGCTCACCTGGATAATGCAGTAAGCGATTTTGCATACTCGGTACAAATTCTTGGACAAACTCTTGCAATTTGCCATGTACTTCGCGTGAGTCGACCTGAATTTTAGACGTTTCTTCGTTGGCTAAATCACGGATGACGCGTTGCGGTAAAGGTAGCTCTTCAAAAATCAAAGATGGTACGACAATACTGCGTTGTTTACGTTGTATGTATTCCCACAGTTTTGCTAAATAGGCCATGTCCTGCGCAATTTCACATTCAGGAATACCTTCGGCAGCAGTACGAACGATGACTGAACCCGGTAAGTTGTGTTCCTTTTGAATGCGTTCAATCATGCTACGCAAGCGATCTCGTTCTTCTTCAGACTCAATGCGCTGAGAAACACCGGTATGACTGCCATATGGCATTAAAACAAGGTAACGAGAAGGAATAGAAAGATCAGTTGATAGTCGTGCACCTTTGGTACCCAACATATCTTTCATGACTTGTACGGTGAGTACTTGCCCTGGTTGTAACAGCTCAAAAACATTCGGGGTTGGTTGATTGCGCTGCCAGACCATATCATTGATATGTAAAAAAGCCGTTCTCGACAATCCAATATCAATAAAAGCAGCCTGCATACCCGGAAGCACGCGAACAACTTTCCCTTTATAAATATTGCCCACTAACCCACGCTTCACGGTGCGCTCAACAAATAATTCATTGACCGTACCGTTTTGAATCAACGCCACACGACATTCCATCGGTGTGACGTTAATCAACAACTCGTCAGACATATCAAAACTCAAAACATTATAAAAATTCTTGTGTTGCAGCAGTTAATTTAATGCCTTAACTGTCTGTAATAACTGTACGGTTTCATGCAAAGGCAGCCCAACAACATTGCTGTAGCTCCCTTCAATACAAGGAATATAGCGCGCAGCAATTCCTTGAATAGCATAGGCTCCCGCCTTGCCGATTGGTTCACCTGTTGCCCAATAGCTTTCCATGTCAGCTAGACTCAGCGTTTGAAATTCAACCTGTGTGCGCACTACTATACTGTATATTTGATCTTTTGTACTGACACAAACACCTGAAAACACATCATGTTTTCGTCCAGAGATCATTTCCCACATAGAAAAAGCATGTGCTTTCGACGCTGGTTTTCCTAAAATGTGCTCATCTACGCCTAAACTAGTATCGGCGGCAATAACGATAGCATCAGGGAATTGTTGTTGTACTGCGCAAGCTTTGGCACGTGCTAAACGCTCTACATAATCCGCTATAGGTTCTCCTTCCAACACGGACTCATCAATATCTGGACTGAAAATTTCAAATTCCAGACCTAATTGTTGCATTAGTTCGCGTCGTCGAGGAGAACTCGAAGCTAAAATTATATGCGCCATTTTCTCAGGAAGTAATACATGATTGGCCAAATGATTAAGCTAGTAACAATTGGCTGCCAATGGCGAGCAAATGAAAACTGTGCCCCACCCATCACTTGAACAATCCACACAAACAGTAAATGCGCGAAAATTGCCATTGCAGCAATAATCCATAAATTACCAAATGTGAGAATACGACGTTCACGGGTCAAAAAGCGTGTCACAAATGCAATGACCACAAAACTCAGTGCGTTCATGCCAAATGGCGCATCAGTCAATAAGTCGGTAAATAGACCTGTGGCAAATGCAAACCAAACACCGCACCATGTCGGCTGACAGAGTACCCAAAATAGCATGATCATCATCATGAATAATGGGCGCCAACCCGATAGGTCGTAAGAAAGCGGATACACCATCAGCACGGATGCCAAAATGATGGAAAACATAATCGGAAATAATGGGTCGCGCTCTGTATGACGACTAAGCTTAGCGAGTGACATGCGGTTGCTCCATCGCTAAAGAATCGGAAAATAGCACAACCACATGATGACCACCTGCCAATTGGGCAGCAGGATTGATATCAATTTGGGCAAATTCACCGCTATTGTGACGACTGACTTTCGACACTGTACCCACCAAATAACCCGCTGGGAAATGTGCCCCTAGACCTGAGCTATAGACTTTTTCACCGACTTTGATATTCGCACTGGTTGGCACGTATTCCATCTTAAGTCGACCTAAGTCACCTGTACCCGTAACGATTGCACGCATACCGGTATGCTCCATACGCACGGATAAAGAGTGCTCTTTGTCTGAGAGCAACATGACACGGCTACTATGCGGGTAAACATTGATAATTTGCCCCATAATGCCCTTGTCATCGAGTACAGTTTGTCCCACTTTAAGCTGACTGCTGGCTCCACGGTTAATCACAATAATATGACGTAAGGGATCAGCATCGGTACCAATGACCTCGGCAATCTCCATACGACCATCAATGATGAGTGGTGTATCGAGTAGTCCACGCAGTCGAGTATTTTCAGCAGAAAGTTCAGAAAGTTTCTGTAAACGGACTTGAGCCTGAATTAACTCTGCTTGCATCGCGGTATTTTCACGACGTAATTGAGCTTCAGACTTGGTTTGTTGATTCAGCCATTCTCGCGATAACACTGGATAGCTTGCAAGTGCATAAATTGGATTATATGCCGCATACAAGACGTCTCTGGCCGGTTGAATTACATGTGGCATGCGCCAATCAAAGAAAAGCACCACCAAGCATGTAATCACCGCAATGATAAATGAGCGAAAAGATGGCGGTTGTCTTGAAAACAGTTGCGTTTGCACCCGCCGAGTCCTTTTCTTAGCCTACAAATAACATGTCATGATTTGGGTTATCGAAGAATTCGAGAACCTTACCACCACCACGTGTAACACATGATAGTGGATCTTCTGCAACCACGACAGGAAGACCTGTTTCTTTTGCAAGAAGCTTATCAAGATTGCGAAGTAATGCACCGCCACCAGTCAACACAATACCGCGTTCTGCGATGTCTGAAGACAACTCAGGTGGCGTTTGCTCTAGTGCAGATTTAACCGCAGCCACAATGTTTTGCAGTGGATCAGAAATCGCTTGAGTCACTTCATCAGAAGTTACGGTAATCGCACGAGGTACACCTTCAGCCAAGTTCCGACCACGGACTTCGATTTCCAAAGGTTTTGCACCTTCTTCTGGAAGCGCCATACCAACTTCTTTTTTGATGTTTTCTGCAGTGGTTTCACCAATCACACAACCATGTGCTTTACGCACGTAATTAATGATTTGTTCATCAAATACATCACCACCGATACGTAGTGAGTCTGCATAGACACAACCTTGAAGTGAAATGATCGCGATTTCAGTTGTACCACCACCAACATCGACAACCATCGAACCACAAGCTTGCTCAACAGGCATACCTGCACCAATTGCAGCAGCCATTGGCTCTTCAATTAAGCGAACTTCACGTGCACCTGCATTGTATACAGCTTCACGGATTGCACGGCGTTCCACCAACGTCGATTTACATGGCACACACACCACGACACGCGGTGCAGGTGGGAACAAACGTTTTTCGTGCACTTTGCCAATGAATTGATTCAACATCGTTTCAGTGACTTCAAAGTCAGCAATCACACCATCTTTCATTGGGCGAATCGCAGAAATATTTGCAGGTGTACGACCTAGCATTTGCTTCGCGTCAAGACCTACTGCGGCAACGATTTTTTGTGAACCACTGTGGCGAATTGCCACCACCGTCGGTTCATTTAATATAATGCCTCGTCCTGGCGCATAAATAAGTGTATTTGCAGTGCCTAAATCAATGGCAAGATCCGGCGAAAACAAGCCAATTAGTCGTTTTAGAATCACGGGGACGTTCTCAGTTAAACTTTTATATGGACGCAAGGTGGCAACTTTAACTAAATGTGATGATTTGAACAAGTCAATCGCTTATTATAAGCCACGATATTTTGAATTTTTTTAATACTGATTAGGTAATGTTATGTCTACATCGGATGCACAGCATTCTGCAGATCTAAATGCACAAACAGTTTCAGCGATTGCCCATCTGGCTCGATTGTCGCTAGATGAAGCGCAATCTGCTGACTATGCTCAAAGTTTAAATAAAATTTTAGGCATGATGGAAACCCTGAAAGGCATCGATACTGACGGTGTTGAACCACTAAAAAGTCCATTCGACAATCCACAGCCCTTACGTGAAGACGTGGTATCTGAGACCAATCATCGCGAAGCATATCAAGCAGTTGCTCCTGCAGTACAGGATGGCTTGTACCTTGTTCCGCGTGTGATTGAATAATTTTTATTCAGATCAACATTTTTTCAAATTAAACGTAAAGAAATATTTCTCATGACAGATTTACATCGCTTATCAATTCGTGAATTGTCTGAAGGTTTGGCTGGCGCTAAATTTTCTTCACGCGAATTGACTGAACACTATTTAAAACGCATTGAAAAAATCGATGCTCAAGTCAAGTCATACGTGACCGTGACTGCTGAACAAGCACTTGCGCAAGCAGATGCGGCTGATGCTGCAATTAAATCAGGCAATGCAACTGCGTTGACCGGTGTACCAATTGCGCACAAAGATATTTTCTGTACCCAAGGCATTAAAACCACTGCTGGTTCTAAAATGCTGGACAATTTTATCTCTCCTTACGACGCGACCGTTGTAGCGAAAGGTAAAGCTGCGGGCCTTGTCACTTTAGGTAAAGTGAACATGGACGAATTCGCCATGGGTTCGACCTCTGAAAATTCATTTTATGGCGCAACGGCTAACCCGTGGAACTTAAACCATGTTCCCGGTGGTTCTTCAGGCGGTTCTGCGGCAGCGGTAGCGGCTGATCTTGCGCCTTTCGCAACAGGTACAGATACAGGCGGTTCAATCCGTCAACCGGCGTCTTTCTGTGGTTTGACTGGCCTTAAACCGACTTACGGTCGTGTTTCACGTTTCGGTATGATTGCGTATGCATCATCTTTAGACCAAGGCGGCCCGATGGCACGTTCGGCTGAAGATTGTGCTTACCTCATGAACGTGATGGCAGGTCATGACGCGAAAGATTCAACTTCGGTTGAAAAAGACGTAGACAACTATGTGGCGAACCTCAACGGCACATCGGTTAAAGGCTTACGCATTGGTATTCCGAAGCAATACTTCAATGTTGCAGGTTTAGATGCTGACGTGAAAGCACGTGTTGAAGAGTCACTGAAAAAGCTTGAAGAAATGGGCGCAATCTTGGTTGAGATTGACCTAAACATGACTGAAAGCTACGTGCCGACTTACTACTTGATTGCCCCTGCTGAAGCATCGTCTAACTTATCTCGTTTCGACGGCGTACGTTATGGCTACCGTGCAGAAAACCCTGTGGATTTGATGGACTTGTACAAACGTTCACGTTCTGAAGGTTTTGGTAAAGAAGTTCAGCAACGTATCCTGATTGGTACATACGCGCTGTCTGCGGGTTACTACGATGCTTATTATGTGAAAGCACAAAAAGTACGTCGTTTAATTCAACAAGACTTCTTAAAAGCATTTGAATCTGTAGACGTGATTGCGGCTCCTGCTGCACCGACTACGGCATATAAGATTGGTGCAAACTTATCTCCTGTAGAAATGTACTTAGGCGACATCTACACTATTGCAGTGAACTTGGCAGGCTTACCTGCGATTAACGCGCCTGTTGGTTTTGACAAAGACAACTTGCCTGTTGGCTTACAGTTGATTGGTAACTACTGGTCAGAATCTCAATTGTTGTCTGTGGTGCATCAGTACCAACAAGCAACCGATTGGCATACACAACGCGCTGCAATTGCTGAGGAGAATGCATAATGGCTAAAAACGCTGCGAAACCAAAATCTAACCTGATTGATGGTTGGGAAGTGGTGATTGGTATCGAGATTCACACTCAGCTTGCAACCAATACCAAAATTTTCTCAGGTTCATCAACTACGTTTGGTCAAGACCCAAATACGCAAGCGAGCCTTGTTGACTTGGCAATGCCGGGCGTATTGCCAGTATTGAACAAAGAAGTGGTTGATCTTGCGATCCGCTTTGGTTTGGGTATCGATGCTTACATCGACCAAGCGTCTGTGTTTGCACGTAAAAACTATTTCTACCCTGACTCTCCAAAAGGCTACCAAATCAGCCAAATGGATAACCCGATTGTGGGCTTGGGTCATATCGACATCCAACTTGAAGATGGCACAGTAAAACGCATTGGCGTAACACGTGCGCACCTTGAGGAAGATGCTGGTAAATCGATCCATGACCAATTTGAAGGCCAATCGGGTATCGACCTCAACCGGGCAGGTACACCGTTACTTGAAATCGTATCTGAACCTGATATGCGTTCGGTTGAAGAAGCGGTTGCCTACATTAAAGCGATCCACACTTTAGTGCGTTGGTTAGGCATTTCTGACGGTAACATGGCAGAAGGTTCGTTCCGTGCGGACTGTAACGTGTCACTACGTCGTCCGGGTCAACCATTTGGTACGCGCTGCGAGTTGAAAAACTTGAACTCTTTCCGTTTCATTGAACAAGCGATTAACGTTGAAATTGAACGTCAAATGGAAATCTTGGAATGGGATGGCACCATCGACCAAGAAACACGTTTGTTCGACCCTGTGAAGATGGAAACGCGTTCTATGCGTTCTAAAGAAGAAGCGAACGATTACCGCTACTTCCCAGACCCTGACTTGTTGCCTGTCATTATTGCAGATGCGCAAATTGAAGCGGCACGTGCTGCCCTTCCTGAGCTTCCTGCTGCACGCCGTGCGCGCTTTGTGGCTGACTTTGGTGTAACTGAGTACGATGCTCACGTGTTAACACTGACACGTGAAATGTCAGAGTTTTATGAAGACGTGGTAAAAGCTGCGGGCGGTGCTGCACAAGGCAAAGTTGCTGCGAACTGGGTGATGGGCGAATTCTCAGGCGCTTTAAACAAAGCGGGCTTAGAGCTTCATGACTCTCCTGTATCTGCTGAAAAACTTGGCGGCATGATTGCACGTATTGTGGATAACACCATTAATGGCAAAATTGCGAAACAAGTGTTCGGCTTTATGTGGGAAGAAGGCAAAACTGCGGACGAGATTATTGCGGAAAAAGGCTTGAAACAGGAAACTGATACAGGCGCAATTGAAGCGATTATTAAGGAAGTGCTTGCTGCTAACGAGAAGATGGTTGAAGAGTATAAATCTGGTAAAGAGAAAGCCTTTAACGGTCTTATTGGTCAAGTGATGAAAGCTGCGAAAGGTAAAGCTAACCCTGCGCAAGTAAATGAATTGATGAAGAAATTGATTGGTTAAATTAATCAATTAATGTATAAAAAGCTTATCTTCGGATAAGCTTTTTTTTGGTAGAGAAAAAATGAATCAGGAATTTAAAGAAATTTCAAATACGATAAAAAATATTGATCCAATAATAGTGGAACTAAGAAAAATCAATGTTACTGAAGATATCGAACTTGCGCTAGCTAGACTTACTCAAGGTTTCAATGAGTACAAAAGATTTTTTTTAACTTATCATGACATTATTAATAATTATGTTTTTTTTAAAAATTCCAGTAATTCTATTATAAATTCCTTAATAAAATTAGAGTCAAAAATTCCAAAAACCTCCAATTTATTATTAAATCCAGAATACAATCATGATTACATTAAAAATATTCAAACTCACATTTTTAAGATAATTAAAATTATTGATGATGCCATAGATTATTGTAAAAATAATAAAAACTACAACTTATTAAAACCATTGCAAGATTTAGAAAATACATCTCGCAATCTTATAAATATTTATAAAAACTTATATCCAGTTGTTTCTAAAAACAATCAATTAAAAAACTTCTTCTTGGAAAATAAAAATATTTTATATATAAACCAAGAGATTGTATCAAAACTCAATACTTTATCAAACATGAAAAATAATGAAGACACATATAAAAAAACAGATGAAATAATAGATGAAATAATAGAAACTTTTAATAAAACACTTGAAATTGAATATAGAAATCTTAATGGAAGTGTAGATAATCTTTATTATCAAATGCTTTCTCTATATAGAACAAGAATTAGCTTAATTGATTATCAAAAAGATCTATCATTAAATTTAGAAACTGAGAAAGCAGAAATTCACAATTTAATTGACAATTATAAAAATCAAATAAAAGATACTAAAGAATCTCTTATCAATACAATTGAAATTAATAAAGATAATTTAACCACCTATAATAAAAATTTAAATAACCTAATAAACGAACAAGAAAGAAAAACTGCCGATCAAAGTACAAAAATACAGTCTAACAAAATAGCAATTGATACTCTCACCCAAACTTTGGAAAATGAAATTACACGACAAAAAAGCAATATAAGAACAAGTTTAGAAGATACTGCGACTGACCTAAAAAATGATATTAAAAATACCAAACAATCTCTTGATAAAGATGCAACAGAACTCAACCTAACAATGAAAAGATATAGAAAAATTATTAGTCTTTCTACTTCTGAAATTATGCTACAAAAATTTAAAACAAATTCAAGAATTGAAATGTGGACTTATTATATTTTAAACTTAGTATCATTAGGGATAGTTTTTTTCTTAGTTCTTGAATCTTACCAGTCTATCGAAGCATATATATCAAAGGATATTAAGGAGTTAGTAGAGAGAGATTTCCACTATATTATACTCAAGATATCATTAACGGTAATTTCATTCTTTATTTTAATTTTTATTTCTAGAATATCAAATAAGGCACATTACCATTGGAAACATAACGAAAATATTTACCTAAAATTATATGCTCTAAAACCTTATATTTCTGAGATGAGTCCTGAAAAACAGCTAGAAATCCAAGAGAAACTCATTGATGTATATTTCGGAAAAGAAAATTCATCTGAAAAAAAGGATACCGACTTACCTGAAAATATTAGTCAAATTGTGAAAACATTAATAGAAAAACTCCCATTAGAGATTAGTAAAAAAGACGATGAGAAGTAAAATCCTAATAAATTACTATATATCACTCTTTCAATAAGTGGGACTTTAATTCTCCAAACACTTCACACTAAAAACAACATGACCATGAAAAAAGTATCCTCCATTGCCAAACTCGAAGACTTAGGACGTATTCAACTTTTAAAGTCATTTTTTATACGTGACTTCTACCCTCATCCCCCGCCATCTCCCAAAGGGAGAAGGAGCATCCATTACTAATTTAATACCGTTAAGGATTCTGTAATAGAAATTACCTCCCTTTTAAAGAGAGGGTTAGGAAGAAGTAAATATTTAATTTTCATATTTTTAACCATACAATCAATCAAAACACTTCACACTAAAAACAACATGACCATTAAAAATGTATCCTCTATCACCAAACTCGAAGACTTAGGACGTATTCAACTGTCAAAGTCTTTTTTTATGCGCGATTTCCTCTATAGCGAAATCGCAAATTGGTACGGTGTACCTAACTTCCCCGACCATCCTGACATTGCGATTCGTATGGGCTCAAAACTTTGCGAAGAACTACTTGAACCACTGCAAGAAAAGTTTGGACGTATTGCTATTCGTTCCGCGTACCGTTCACCAAGCGTGAACCAAATCGGCAATGAAAAAGGACACAACTGCGCGAGCAATGAGAAAAACTTTGCAAGCCATATTTGGGACTATCCTGACGCAAAAGGCTACGGTGCAACGGCGTGTATTATCATTCCCTCACTCATCGATTTAATTGAAAAAGACCCAAATAATTGGAAACAGATTGCATATTGGATTCACAATCACTTGCCATACAGTCATCTAGAATTTTTTAAAAAAGAAAATACGTTTTGTGCATTCAATATCGGTTGGCATGAGAAACCACTTAAAGAGATCAATAGCTATGTCACAGGATCTAAAGGCAAGCTGAAAGTAACGCATGAACCAAATCTAGACTATGAAAAATTTTATCCTGATTTGCTGTGATTTATCCCTCTCCCAATGGAGAGGGAGCTTTCAAAGTGAATAAATACTTAAACGATTTTTTGGATATCCCCCTCTCCTTTTAGGAGATAAGCAGCACTGCTGCACAAGGGAGAGGTAAATATTTAACTTTTTAAAGCTATGTGAAAAACACCAAAGTCATTAATAATTGATAGCGTCTAGCCTACTAAACTCATCATAATTTGAACTATAAACATCTATAACTTTTATAAATCCAGATAAAAATATACAACTAAAGAATTTACAGCCTGCTTAAAACTGTCATTTCAATATGCTAAGGTAAATGAAAAATTGATATAAATCATATTTCAACAGAGGGTTACATTATGTCAAAACAAATTCTTATGCTTGTAGGTGACTATGCTGAAGACTACGAAACCATGGTACCTTTTCAGTTTTTAGTTGGTCTTGGTTATACCGTTCATGCCGTTTGCCCTGACAAAAAAGCCGGTGACAACATTGCCACAGCGATTCATGATTTTGAAGGTGAACAAACCTATAGCGAAAAACGCGGTCATAACTTTGCCATTAACTATGACTTTGATGCAGTTAACTCAGAAAACTATGTCGGCTTAGTGATCCCGGGCGGTCGTGCGCCTGAATATTTACGTATGAATACACGTGTGATTGAAATCGTACGCGAATTTGACGCGGCGAAAAAACCTATTGCAGCGGTTTGTCATGGGGCGCAAATTCTAGCGGCAGCCGATGTGCTAAAAGGTCGTACCTGTTCGGCTTACCCAGCATGTGCAGCCGAAGTTAAACTGGCTGGCGGTCAGTATGCAGATATTGCAGTCACGGATGCAGTGACCGACGGTCATTTAGTTACTGCTCCTGCTTGGCCTGCTCACCCTGCGTGGATGGCGCAATTTGTTAAAGCATTAGGCGCGACGATTACCATTTAATGCTTGAGTCACCAAACTAAAACGCATTGGATCATCATCCATTTAGGGTGAATCCATAAAAAATGCTCCTTGTATAAAAGGAGCATTTTTTATTTACTCAAAATAAAATTAACGAACCACACCTAACTTATTCCAAATTTCTGGGGTTAAAAATTTGGTCACCAATTTATTCAAATCGACATAACGCAGTACGCCTTGTAATTGTTGTTTAATTTCAGGCGTCCTTAATATTTCATCCCCCGTGATACTACCAAGCTCTTGAAAACTTTCGCCTACAGCCTGTAGACCGTCGGCTTTAATTACAGCCTGCGTTTGCGTAGAACATTGCTCCACCAAAATTCGCTGCATCACTTGAGCCAGATTTTTATCGAGTTGCGTTTTTTGCGCATCACTAACATTACTGTATTGTTTTAAATCTGGATGCGCTGCCAAGGCAGAAAAGGTCCATTGCAAAACCGTGGTTTTATCTGCGGCAGTGGTCGATTTCACTAAACATTGACTAAGCTGATCGACCGTCGGACTCGCCAAACTCACCTGAGTCGTTCCGAGCATCATGAGCGTCAATAAAGCCAAACCTGCTGGTCGTGAAAAACGTAGATGTA
This sequence comes from Acinetobacter sp. YH12040, assembly GCF_013420005.1. Lineage (NCBI taxonomy): Bacteria > Pseudomonadati > Pseudomonadota > Gammaproteobacteria > Moraxellales > Moraxellaceae > Acinetobacter > Acinetobacter sp. YH12040. Next base: position 33,075 of record NZ_VOZB01000016.1, on the reverse strand, counting down.
ATTTTTTAGATAAACCGTAAGCCATAGACCAAACTCCCAAAACTTGAGTCACCTTTGTATCATGAAGTGCTGTATTTGCTGTTTGGTCTATGTAACTCAACTATTCATTTTTACTAGTCTGTGCATAGATGAGAGGATGAATCGTTGGCCTTCTATTCCAATACCAGTAAAAATGTCCGTGGGTATCGAGCAAACTATGGGTGGTCAATGTCGATTTATTGCTATCCCCTCGCCAACATGCAAGTGCTGCATTACGATTATTATGTAGGTCAATAAACTCTGGATTCGAATATTTTGGTTTCGCAGGAATGTATAATGCATCTCCCGGATTGACCCATAAATCTGCCAAGTAAATCTTGCCTAGATTTGGAAAATAGCGTCCCACTGAGATGACCAGAGGCAATTGATCCTGATCGGTCGCGCTAAAAATATGCGGAGAGTCATGATGTTCTAAATCAGTAATGACAAATGGTGTTAAAGTTTTGCCACAATTTAAATTTGATGTTGCATTTTGATACGGCAAATAATGCCCTGCCATCATGCCGTATTCATAATGAATTTCTGACAGTCGTTTTTGATTTGAATGAATCTGAATCGCTTCACCTGCATGGACTAAGGTGATACCAAAAGCTGCTGCGGTTTCTTTGGTTGCCACCAATGGCATAAACTCGAAGTGTTGCCCTTCAAATTCAAGCTCAGTTTGCTCCCCCCAATTGGTAGTTATCGTCGAAATTTCGGAAGGAACCGCGTAGGCATTTCCCATCGTCATTTTCGCATTGGTTGGTGACTCGGTAATTAAATGAATTCCTGCCCCAAGTGATGCTAAATATGTTGGATGCCCACGATCATTCAAAAAGAAGGGTGTTTGCTCGATATTGACTGTAATTTCTGCCAATTCCCGATCAAATAATGGTGCATTAAAATAAGTTTCATTTACTGAACTCATGGTTTTTCCTTATTATTTTTTAAAACTTTGTTTGAGTACATCATTGGATCAGGATAAAGGCTTATTTCCCCAAATGGCTTTTATCCTGTTGAAGTTTATTTCATACGATTCAACATATTTTTTGCCCCTGCATGGTTATAGTTGGTCGCTAAGTTTTGTAAGATGCCTTTTGCTCTTGCATTGGCGTTTGGATAACTTTTGCTATATGCAGGCACTGAGGTTAAGCATTTTGCAACGAGCATACCTGATTCAGCATAGGCTCTATTGGCATTTGCACCATTTAATTTGCCATAGCTATAAGCGCGCTGTGCATTATTACAAGCGGTGACTTGATTTTTTCCGGCATTCAGGTCACGTCGTGCATTCACATATAAGCGCATTTGTATCTGTTGCGATGTTTCTGCAACTGGTTTCACTACAGGTTTTTTTTCAGGCTCTTTGGCTTTGGTTTCTTTTTTAGTCTCTACTTCTTTTTTTGCTTCATCTTTCGCATTGCTTTTTGTTGTCGTTGCTTTTGCTTTGCTTGGTGTGGCTTTTTTAGCTACAGTTTCTTCTTGTTTATTATAGTTTTTGCGACGTTCTTCGGGTCCAATAATTGCTGTATACAAACTCACTAAGCGGGTTTCAGAACGGTCATTCGATTTACGCTCTGAAACGGGTTCAATAGCAACCATCCAACGTTGTCCATCTGCCTGGCTACACTGAAACACACCTGTGCTCTGTTTTATACTGCTATAGGTCGCTAATAATTTACGACTCCATGCATTTTTGACTTGGTTCAAATTGCTTTTATTCAGTTGAATAAATTTGCCATTTTTGGCTTGGCAGTAACTGCTCATATTTTGCTTGGGTATGAGTGATTCTGCTTCCATATTTTTCTTTTGTGGTCCCCAATCATAGACGTATTCTTTCGCCTTTCCATTTGAGCTATTTAGCCCTTTTTGATTGATCACTTCTTGTGGTGAAGCATAATGATTAAATGAATTTGGGTTTAAACTCTGCATGGTTGTACAACCATGTAATGCAAATCCAATACTCCCCACCCATAAAATTGCCTTTAAATTCACAGCAAAAATCTCAAAAAATTCACCTCTAAAAAATAGCGTAATTTAGTATCTTTCACAATTTTATAATCTTGATTTTATTTATTATTTTTATAAATTTAATCACCAAAATTGCATACATTTGAGATCTATACACATGTTGTTCATTTTAATTTGATGAGTTTCACATTTTATTTGGATCTAGTGGTGTTTATGTAGAAAATAAAAAAGAGCCTCCGAGGAGGCTCTTTAATTAAGAGCTTAATTTTATTAATTAATAAATGAGATGATTTCCTTTTATGAGCTCTTCAAGGGTCGATGCTTCATTAATAGTCAATAAATCAACTTTACTATTGTACGTTGTACCAGCACCATCGCGGTCAATAGAAATAGTCGAAACGCCATTGCTAGTTGTAACGCTCACATAACTAGCAATGTTGGCTGCAGTCGCGCCGGAGAGTAATGAACTAATATCAATGACATCACCTTGCGATTTACTGAAATCACTCCAAGTATCGTGGCCATTACCACCCAGAGCATCTGTCGAATTCAATACATTAAATATCAATGTATCTTGACCTGTGCCTAAGGTGAATGTTTCTGCTCCACCCTGCGATACAGCAACATCATCACCAGCCGTCCCACCTGTAGGATTTCCAATAAGTACAGACTCTTTACCAAGAGTAATACTTAGAGTAGAACTTGCACTTGAACCGTCTAGAGTCTCTACTTTATAAGTAAAGACATCCACTTTGCCTAGGTCGCTAACTTTACCATTTGCAAGGTAACTATATGAACCGTCTGCATTGATTGTCAGTGTGCCATAGCTTCCGACAATTGCAGTTCCAGTTCCTACATTATAGCCAGCTGGTTCAGTTGTACCCGCTACAACTCCGAGTTTGAAACTGGAAGAATACAAGGTATCCGCACCAGCACTATCTGTACCTGTAATCACATTACCAGTCACCGCAGCTGCAGTATAAGTTGGCGCTTTCACATCAAGCTGGATGTTATTTACACCAAACTGCGCCGTCAAGGTATTATTAAAGTCATAAAGCGGTACACCATCACTGCCAGAAACTTTTAATGAATACGTCGCATCAGATGTTCCGGTATTGGTGACTTTATAGTAATGAACCGTACCGTTTTGAGTCGCATTACTGCTCCAAGTAGCTAGACTAGTATCTAAAATTGTACCGTTTTGCAACAGCTCAACCGTAGTTGTATAGCTAGTGGTTTGATTATTAGTAATAATCGTACCAAAGTTCTGAGTTACATTCGTTGGTACAACTGTTGTAAACGCAATATATGCCGTTTGCCCCGCAGCGACTGTGAATGTGCCGCTATCATCAGGAATAGATTGTACGCCTAGTGTCGTTTGACCCGTTGTTAAGACAGATCCAGCTGCATCACCGTTTCCATTTACAGCTACATTATATTGGTTAGCGAGTGTTGCTGCTGTCCCATCCACATCTGCGACCAGAACATTTGTAGCTTTCGTTGCCTCTTGTGCTCCAGTTTTTCCAGTCCAATCTAGATTCACTAGAGTCGAATCCAAACGAATATAAATATTTGCTACAGAACTATGTCCATCTCCATCCGCAATTGTATAACTAAATGTATCCACTTTACCTAATGCTGTTCCATCCGCAGTCATTTGATAGCTATATGTACCATCCGAATTAATCGTTAATGTGCCATATTGCCCCTCAATTACTGTAGGTGTTCCAGCAACTACACCTTGGTTGTCAGCACCATGTGTAACTGTGGTTACTTTGACATCAAGACCAACTGGGTTAATCACATCATTATCAAATACATTGCCTGTTACTGGGTCAGTATTGTTAATGGTTGCGATAACTGTGCCATTTGCATCCAAGTTCAATGAACCAAGTACATTCAACGATAATAGTTGCGTTAAAAGATTATTCGTTTCAGAACCATTTGGAGCAAGGACAAAACTATAATTACCAGCCTCGTTTAATGTAACAGCTGCACTGCCACTAGCAGTAAATGTAAGTAAGGCGTTATTTAATGTGTACACATTTTCAAGGACATTATAAACTTCATACTTACCCGCCCCATTGTCTTTTAATATCACGAGATCCATCGTGCCGTTAACACTTCCACCAGCCAGAAGGGCATCAACAAGTGCCCCCAATGCTCCTGCTGTTAGACCTGTTGATCCTGATGCCGTCAACGTAAAATTAAGTGTTTCATTGTTTGCAACTGTAATTTTTGGATTTGTTGAAGTGCTTAAATCAAGACTAATTATACCTCCAAGCACACCTGCATTCGCTAATGTGAAAATACTTCCTTCGATATCAGCTCTGCTCTCTGTTGTGCTTAACTCATAGTTTGTTGAATTTTGATCGTCATCTGCAGTGATATTATGAGTCACCGCTGGAATCACGATATCCGTTAACGCATCAATTCGTGTTTGGAAATCAGCTGCTTCTGCTGGGAAGTCAGCAACAATGCCATCTACCGCTGCTTGCGCTGCATCTTTCGCAGCTTGAGCATCAGCTAAGTCTTGCGTTAATGCATCAACCTCTGCTTGGCTCACAGCATTGTCTGCAATCGCATCTGCTAGCGCTTGATCCGCTGCTGCATACGCTGCTTCAGCTGCTGCAACCAAGTCTTCTACCGCATCAATTGCATCGTTTACACCGTTGTTGTTGCTGTCAGTCACCGCTGGAATCACGATATCCGTTAACGCATCAATTCGATCTTGCAGTGCATCTTTGTCCGTACTGTCTGGCAAGGCATCCACTGCATTTTGTGCTGCATCTTTGGCATCTTGCGCATCTTTTAAGGCATCTTCTAAAGCTACTTTTTCTTCAGGTGTGATTAAGCCATCTGTATTCGCATCAGTAAGTGCATCTTCTGCTGCTTGATCTGCTGCTTCCGCTGCATCAACCAGTTCTGTGGCTAAATCCACTGGATTTTCTGTGCTGTCATCTACGCCGTTTTCATTCGCATCGTTCACTGCTGGAATGGTGATATCTGTCAATGCATCGATACGGTCTTGGAAGCCATCTTTGGCATCTTGTACGGCTGCAGGTGCCGACGGTAAAGCATCGACCGCATCTTGTGCTGCATCTTTGGCATCTTGTGCCGCTTTGAGTGCATCTTCAAGTTCAGCTTTTTCGGTTGGGGTGATTAAGCCGTTTGCATTGGCTTCTTCTAATGCATCTTCTGCTGCTTGATACGCATCTTCTGCGGCTTTTACTGCCGCTTCGGCATCGGCAATTTGTGCATCAACTGCATCATCAATACCATTGCCATCGGTATCAGTGACCGCTGGAATCTCGATATCCGTTAAGGCATCAATTCGATCTTGCAGTGCATCTTTGTCCGTACTGTCTGGCAAGGCATCCACTGCATTTTGTGCTGCATCTTTGGCATCTTGCGCATCTTTTAAGGCATCTTCTAAAGCTACTTTTTCTTCAGGTGTGATTAAGCCATCTGTATTCGCATCAGTAAGTGCATCTTCTGCTGCTTGATAGGCATCTTCTGCTGCTTCAACAAGATCTGTGGCTAAATCAACTGGATTTTCTGTGCTGTCATCAACTCCGTTTTCATTCGCATCATTCACTGCTGGAATGGTGATATCCGTCAACGCATCAATGCGATCTTGGAAGCCATCTTTGGCATCTTGCACGGCTGCAGGTGCCGACGGTAAAGCATCGACCGCATCTTGCGCTGCGTCTTTGGCGTCTTGTGCCGCTTTGAGTGCATCTTCAAGTTCAGCTTTTTCGGTTGGCGTAATTAAGCCGTTTGCATTGGCTTCTTCTAATGCATCTTCTGCTGCTTGATACGCATCTTCTGCGGCTTTTACTGCCGCTTCGGCATCGGCAATTTGTGCATCAACTGCATCATCAATGCCATTACCATCTGCATCGGTCACAGGTGGAATCACGATATCCGTTAAGTTATCGAGACGATCTTGTAAGTCGTCTTTATCTGTTCCTGCTGGTAAGGCATCTACCGCATTTTGTGCAAGTTCTTTGGCATCTTGCGCATTTTTTAAGGCATCTTCTAAAGCAGCTTTTTCTTCAGGTGTGATTAAGCCATCTGCATTCGCATCAGTGAGTGCATCTTCTGCTGCTTGATACGCATCTTCTGCTGCTTCAACCAGATCTGTGGCTAAATCCACTGGATTTTCTGTGCTGTCATCAACTCCGTTTTCATTCGCATCATTCACTGCTGGAATGGTGATATCCGTCAACGCATCAATTCGATCTTGGAAGCCATCTTTGGCATCTTGCACTGCTGCAGGTGCCGATGGTAAGGCATCGACCGCATCTTGCGCTGCGTCTTTGGCGTCTTGTGCCGCTTTGAGGGCTTCTTCAAGTTCAGCTTTTTCGGTTGGCGTAATTAAGCCGTTTGCATTGGCTTCTTCTAATGCATCTTCTGCTGCTTGATACGCATCTTCTGCGGCTTTTACTGCCGCTTCGGCATCGGCAATTTGTGCATCAACTGCATCATCAATGCCATTACCATCTGCATCGGTCACAGGTGGAATCACGATATCCGTTAAGTTATCGAGACGATCTTGTAAGTCGTCTTTATCTGTTCCTGCTGGTAAGGCATCTACCGCATTTTGTGCAAGTTCTTTGGCATCTTGCGCATTTTTTAAGGCATCTTCTAAAGCAGCTTTTTCTTCAGGTGTGATTAAGCCATCTGCATTCGCATCAGTGAGTGCATCTTCTGCTGCTTGATACGCATCTTCTGCTGCTTCAACCAGATCTGTGGCTAAATCCACTGGATTTTCTGTGCTGTCATCAACTCCGTTTTCATTCGCATCATTCACTGCTGGAATGGGGATATCCGTCAACGCATCAATTCGATCTTGGAAGCCATCTTTGGCATCTTGCACTGCTGCAGGTGCCGATGGTAAGGCATCGACCGCATCTTGCGCTGCGTCTTTGGCGTCTTGTGCCGCTTTGAGGGCTTCTTCAAGTTCAGCTTTTTCGGTTGGGGTGATTAAGCCGTTTGCATTGGCTTCTTCTAATGCATCTTCTGCTGCTTGGTACGCATCTTCCGCTGCTTTCACTGCTGCTTCTGCATCGGCAATTTGCGCATCCACCGCATCATCAATGCCATTACCATCTTCATCGGTCACAGGTGGAATCACGATATCCGTTAAGTTATCGAGACGATCTTGTAAGTTGTCTTTTTCAGTACTGTCTTTTAATGCGTCAACAGCTTTCTGAGCAGCATCCTCAGCGGCTTTGGCATCGGCAAGTGCTTGCTCAAGCTTGGTCTTTTCTTCAGGGGTAATTAATCCATCCGCTTGTGCATCGGTCAAAGCATCCTTTGCGGCTTTATTTGCATCTTCTGCTGCTTTTACCGCTTTTTCTGCCGCATCGAGTGCTTGATTTGAGTTGCCCGAACCCGATGAACTATCTGAATCATTATTTGCCCAAGCTAAAATGCCTCCAGCAGTAACTAAAGGAACTAACCACGTCCATAAACCAACTGTTGAATCTGAATAGAGTAATGGATTAATTTCATCGATCGGATTATAGTTAATTTCAAATAATCCAGCTTCATTTGGATTTGTTTCTAATAGATATAATTTATCATCTTCTTCTAGTACAACATTGTTTTCATTTGGATTATCTGTAAAGTAATTCTCAATTATTAGTTGCTGTCCGTCTTTCATTTTTATAATTAAAGTATTTCCACTTCTCTCCATACTTAAAACATTTTCTTTTGAAGTATGTATAACAACAACAGAAGCCTCCTTTAATAAAATATTACTCGTTTGTATGTTTTCTAAAACAGAATGATGTTCTTTTGATACAACTTGGACTTGTAACATGACAATTACCCTCTGGTTTATTTATATATTTATGATTTAAAATTTTTTTTAACCACAAGCTTTATCTTATTAATCAAAAGGCATGTGAATGGACATATAACAGTTCAGCAAAGTTAAAAAAAATATTAAAGTTTTTTTCTTTATCGCATTGTTAAGATGCTTCATGCCAAACAGAAAGAATGAATTTGCACACAAACACACACAAATATTCAAAATATGTGATTTTGTTTGCATTTCAAATGTAAAAAAAAGCAAATAAAATGTGATAAAATTCAACAAAAATGTAATTTTTATAAATTAATCATCGATATGGATACAATATACATACGTAAAATTACCAAAATTACATAATAAGTATTTTTATTTACATTTTTTTATAAAATCATGAAATAAGATCTAACCTCTTTAATTTATTGATTTTATTTATTTGTAATTCTCATTAATTAAAACCATAAAAAAAACCTGTAATTAATTACAGGTCATTTTTAAGATTAAAAATTAATTATTAATTGTTTTTTCAAATGCTTTTAAACGTTTGTAAATAGAAATCAGTTCAATAATGGTTGTCCACGAGGAAATCAGGTATTGGAAAGAATCACGTACACGCCCAAAGACATTTAAAATTTGCATTAATATACCGAGCGTGATTGTTCCCGCTGCAATACTTGGAAACAATACAAAGAACCCATAAATATTATCAAGCTGCATATACCAAATACGAACTAGGTTGAAATAAGCATAGTGAAAATACAGTCTAAAATAATTAAATCGGACTTTACCAAATAATTCTTTTAATGTGAGAGGGTCTGCTCGATCTGCATGATCTTCACCATAAACTAATTCTTTACGATATGCTGCTTCGACTTTTTGATTATTAAACTCCAAACCCGGTAGTTTATAACCCACAAGCATTAAAATAACCGTCCCTAATACTGCCCAAAGGACTGCCGCCCAAACTAATGCATAGGTGATTTCCCCCACGACAGGTAATTTCTTTACATGTGTTGACAAAGTTAACAGCACAGGGAGAAATGCAATTAATGTCATCACCGATTCAACCAAGCTAACCCCAAGTCCTTCTGTGGTTCTCGCAAAACGCATCGTATCTTCTTGAATACGCTGTGAGGCACCTTCGATGGTTCTCAGTTTTTCCCAATGTGCAGTATAAAAGTCATTCATTGCGGTACGCCAACGAAAAATATAATGACTGACGAAAAACAGGTTCAATACCGCCAGTGTGACATACACCATGGCCACATAGAGAAAAGTCAGCGTCTCTGAATATAGCGTCGCCACTTCGCCCCCACCACCTGAAAGCATCTTCTGGATCAGATCATAGAATGGGTTATACCAAGCATTGATTACGACATTACATTCCACACTAAACCAAACATTAAACAGGATAAATGCGGTTCCCCACACAGACCATCGTTGCCAAGGATTATCTGATTTAATCTTCCAAAAGGCTGCAAAGAGTGCCGTTGCTACAAAAAACCAAGCATAGAACCATAAAAATTTGGGGCTCCAAAATCGGCTAATACCAATAGGCAGCTCTGCTTGATGATAATTTGCAGGTAAACCAAACATCGTACCCCAACTATTGCCACCGCTATACCACAAGACAATATTGATCACGAACCATATAAGGAATGATCCAAAAAACCATTTTGGATTTGGAAAAAAAGATTTAAACATTGGTCCTACATTTCCCTGAATCTTTGTTTTTAGATTGAGTTGCTGATGATAAGTTTTATTTCATTAATTTTCTTGTTCAGATTGAAGATTTAACGCTGTTTAATCTGAAATTTAACAATCAAATACAAGACGACACATCATTCGGTTAGCTTAAGGATGAAAACTGAAGTTCACCTTAAATTCATTATTGATCATGCCCTTTTGATGATCTGGTCATTGTTTGTGGAACAAAAAACACACCTTAGGACATATAATTAGAGTTAAAAAGTTTGTCATATTTTAAAATTATTTTTGATATCAATAGACTAAAAAACCTTAATTTATTTAACCATTATTTAAACTTAAGTTATGGAAAATTCTAAAATATTTTCTGCGATGTAGCTCACGTCATTTACAAAACCTGTTTCTTCACCAATAATATGCTAAGTTCAATTAACAACCTATGCTTGGGGAAGTAAAATGGAAAGTGCAATTGTTGAATTACTCAAACCAATTACATTAAATAAAGAAAATTGCAGTCCTTTGGTTTTTGAAACTGGTACCGTTCTGAAAGTGATTATGCAAACGCCAGAAGGTCTGTTGGTAAGCAATGATGATAAATTTAACTTTATGATTTCATTCAAAGATAAGAATGATGTTTGGCGCGAAATTTAATTTTGACGTTAAATCTTTAAATCTTAGAATTTTGCATAATAATGAAATTTAAAATTTACTGATCTAAAACGGCATTAAAATAATAAGGGACTGACGAGAGCAGTCCTGAATCAAATTGATCTCACTTACTCATCTTCACTTTCAAACCATCATTTAAAACCGTTTTCTCAACTATCTTTCATTAATCTCATATTTTTCTAACTTCTACTCCGCTGTATTTAAATGCCAAGCTATAGAAAGTATTCTATTTAATTCATCCGAATCAAAGATTGAATTGAGTGGACGATTAAGGCTTATCTGTTGTTTTAAAAAATATTTTTTTGCTCAATTGATAGAAATAATTGGTGGTCAATATCACAAAAATCAGCCGTGATAGTTGAAACGCAACCACGATAGGCACAGCTAATCCAAGGGCTTTTGCCATTAAAGACATTTCTGCAATGCCGCCGGGAGATAAGCCTAAAACTAAAATCTTCCCATTAGCATGACTGATATACACCAAGAACAATGCAAACAGGATGGATAATCCTAATGCCAACAAATTTAAAATGGTCGTGATGGCGATGAATTTTTTATGGCTTTTTAAAAAGCCAAAAGGAAACTTTGTGCCTAATGACCAACCTATACATATTTGTCCAAAGGCCGTAAACCACGTCGGGAATTTTAATTCCAATGCTCCGAAAAATGAAAGAAATCCCACCATAACTAATGGTCCGAGAACCCACGCATTTAATACATTGAATTTTTGAAATATTTTCGCTATCAAACAGGCCAAAGCAAATAAAAGAAGAATTTGGACAATTCCAAAGTGATCAATGATGTGTGGGTCTAGACTCACCCAATGAATATCAAATAATGCTGCTAAAACGATTGGTACAAGCACCACAAGTGCCACAATTCTTAAACTATGTGCAGCAACGACTTTATCTACTTGCGCATGGTGATGTTCTGCGATATTCACCATTTCACTGGCACTGCCGATTGCAGAAGAAAACCACGCCGTTGCCCAATCTAAACCATTGATACGATATTGTAATCCTGCGATAAGTGTTCCCAAAATCAATGACCATAAGATGCCGAGTACGATAAATATCCAATAGGCAGAAATAGCATGGACTAGCGCTGGGGTAAAATATAGTCCCAAAACCATACCAATAATGACTTGTCCCACTTTACGCCAATGCGGTGAACATGTGAGTGGTTGGCCTATACAACCAAACAATAAAGCCGCGAGTAATGGCCCGAGCAACCACGGTAAAGGGAGATGAAGTAAATTTGCGATGAGCGCACCGATCAGTGCGCATACCAATCCTTTGGCATTTAATTTTATTATTTCCATATGATCTAACAGCAATGGTCAGACTCGCTGACCATTGCTTCTCCATTTAAGCTTTTTGCTTCTTAATGAATAGATATTTACGGACGATTGGCAAGATCAACAACAGTGCTGACATGACCCATAGTCCCATACTGATGTTACTGCTCCACAGAATACTGAGCTCACCTTGAGAAATGGAGAGTGCACGTCGTAGATTTGACTCCATCAATTCACCCAGTACAAAACCAAGAATCAGAGGTGCCAATGGAAAATCAAATTTTCGAAGGATATATCCAACAATACCGAGCCCCATACAAAGCACAAGATCGAAAACAGTGCTATGAATTGCAAATACCCCAACAAAGCTGACGGTTGCAATAATAGGAATCAAAATATAACTTGGAATCGAAAGTAAACGCGCAAAGAAGCCTACTAAGGGTAAGTTCAATACCAATAAGATAATATTTCCCACCATTAAGGATGCAATCAATGCCCAAACCAAAACTGGTTGCTCCGTAAATAACTGCGGACCTGGAGTAATGTTATACATGGTCAAAGCCCCCATCATGACCGCAGTTGTTCCAGAACCCGGCACACCTAAAGTCAACATTGGGACAAAAGAACCACATGCTGCTGCATTATTAGCACTTTCTGGCGCGGCCAAACCACGTAGATCACCTTTACCAAATTTACTACTGTCACCCGCCATTTTCCGTTCAGTGGTATACGCCATGGCACTCGCCACACTGGCACCCGCACCCGGTAAAATCCCTGAGAAAAACCCAATCAAGGATCCACGAATCATGGTGGCTAAAGCACTCAGAAACTCTTTGACATTAAATAATGAGCGTTTTCCTTGTTCTAAAACCACTTTGCCCATCGTGGTCCGTTCAAGCAGCAGTAAAATTTCACTGATACTAAATAAACCAATCACCACAGTTGTAAAGGCAATGCCGTCACTTAAACCCACACTATCAAATGTAAAACGATAAACACCAGTAATCGCATCCATACCCACGGTCGAAATTGCCAGACCGATCAGCGCCATGATTAACGTTTTAAATGGTTGCGTACTCACTAAACCGGTCAAGCACACAATTGCAAAAACCATCAAGGCAAAGTATTCCGCTGGTCCAAAGGAAACCGCCCATCGTGCCAAAATCGGAGCAAATAAAACAATCCCAATAAAGGCAATCGTACTACCTATAAATGAGCTAACAGATGAAAGGGATAAAGCAATACCTGCCTTACCTTACTGAGCCAAAGGATAACCATCTAAAGTGGTCATAATTGCACCCGCATCGCCCGGTACATTCAGCAAAATTGCAGAAATTCGTCCACCATATTCACAACCGAGATAGACTGCTGCCAATAAAATTAAAGCACTATCAACGGGTAATCCTAAGGCGTAAGCAAATGGTAATAAGATGGCAACACCATTGATTGGACCCAATCCCGGCAACAGTCCGACAATCGTTCCAATAAATGCACCAATAAAAGCAATGAGTAAATTTTGTGGTTGTAAGACAACTTCAAAACCTGTCATTAAGAAATTAAATATGTCCATGTCGTTGTCATCCCTAACCCAAGAAGCCTAGTGGCAATGGCACATCCAAAACACGGTCAAACAGATAGTAGGTACTCATACTCAGCACCAAACCCGTAATAACAACTGGTACTGTTTTCCCGTTAAAAAGTTTCCCAACCGCGATGGTCATCAGTAGCGTTGCTGCGATAAATCCCAACCATTCGAAGCAAAGCGCATACAGTGACAATGCCAATGTACATAGAACAAGTTTGCCGATTAAATGCTTAGTCCAACCTAGTTCAACAGGTTCAAACATCATGGCTGGGCGCACAGTCAAATAAATGGCACTCACTGTAATTAAACCCATCAGTAAAATTGGAAAGGCTTTCGGTCCTACAGGGTCGTAGGAAATAGGCGCTTCAAAATTGCATGCGTAAATTAATAAGAAAAAACCGCAGACCGCAATGATGGCCGTAAGAATCCGTTCAGATTTCATCATCTATCCTCGAAAACAAAAAACTGAGTTGAAAAGGCATTCAACTCAGCGTATTTGTTATTTTGATAATTTATATTCTTCTGATAATTGACGCATTTCAGCCGTTTGCTTATAGACATAAGCACTAATTTCTTCACCTGTTAATTCAAATGGCAACAGATCCTGATTTTCTCGAACGGCATCAAATTTTTGATTGGTCATCATTTTATCAAAGGCATTTTTCCACCATGCATATGCCTCATCACTGACCTTTGGCCCCATGTAGAAACCACGAATCACAGGCCATTCCAAGTCATAACCTTGTTCCTTCGCGGTTAATAAGTTAGAAAATTTACCCGCTAAACGTTTATCTGAAAACACTGCTAGAACGCGGATATTGCCCGCTTCGAAATGCGAGCCAATTTCACTCACATTCCCCACGCCCACTTGAATATGTTGACCTAACAAGGCTGTTAATACTTCGCCACCGCCTTCGAGAGCTACAAAACTCATGTTGGCAGGATTTACCCCAGCCTTTTTAGCCAAAATTGCCGTTTGCATCCAATCTTGACCACCCACACTGCCAGCACCACCAAAACTGATCCCTTTTGGATTTTCTTTTAGCGCCTTCATCAGATCATCCAGTGTTTTTAATGGCGAATCCTTATGCACTGCCACTAAACCGTAATCAACAGCTACACCCGAAAGCCACTTCACATCTTTCTCGGTAAAATTACCAAACTTACCTTGAGCCAAATTCAGTAAAGAACCAGTTGAAAATGCGATGACCGCATTGTTATTTGCTGGATCATTATTCACGATTTTATTGTAAGCAACGGCCCCTACACCGCCTGGCATATACGTCACACGCATGGGGTCTTTTAATACTTCTGTTTCTTTAAAGCCGGATTGGATCAGCTTACAGGTCATATCAAAACCACCACCCGGCTTTGCAGGTGCAATACATTCTGCACGTTTTGGATGACCAGGATCTTTTGAGGCATTGCCTGTGCCGCAGCCAACGACTGCAATACTGGTGCAAGCGACGGCTAACCATTTTAATTTCTTCATTGTTAAAATATCCTTATAACGTTGTAGTCCATTTAAAAATTCAATTTTCTTACCTATAGCCATCATCGACCTCCATGGTCCGGTTGTGGTTTGGGTGCTTACTTGGTTTTTGAATTCGTTTTAAGTTTTGCGACACGTTCTTCGACGGCAAATTTTAGTAATGCGGCACTTCGGTAAAAGCCGTGCGCAAACTTACCAAAAGGGATCGTCAAGAAGAAAGTCATAACGGTTGCAAGATGAACAATCAGCAAGAGAGCCATTGCGGAACTATCGCGAAATACCAATAACGCCAGACCTGTAATGCTGATCAGCAATAACAGGAAGATAAAACCACGGTCCATTGGTTTTTGTTTTGCATCACCATGCATCGGATGTCGTTTAATATTGAGATGAAGCAGCCCGATCGGTCCAATGATCAGACCAATACCGCCCAATGTACCCAAAATCACAGGTAAACTGGTGTAGGCATACGGTGCTTCTAATCCTAAAAAGTAGTGATACATCGTCGCGACACTGGTTGCCATAAAGCAAAGTAAAAATCCATACATCGTAAAGTGATGGAAAACACGGCGGATTTGTGTATAACGATCATCTTCTTCATTACAGCCTTTACCATGTCCACCATCTAAATATTTTAAGGTCAGGACATTTTTTGACGCTTGTAAGATATCGGGTTGAGCAACGCCTTCTGGAATAATTTTTGAAGTTTGTTTCCAAAATTTTGCTATTCCCAAGCCCAAAAGCATAAAAGCTAAGATAAATACAGAGCCAAATAACACGGCAAGAAAGTTATGCGGAAAAATTGCATAAAAATTCCCTTGATATTGACCAAAGATATTGGTGCCATTGAGCCAAACACCCAAGAGCATCAGTAATGCAAAAAATACCGACATCGCAGAAACTAGCGGAATTCCGGTCTTTTTATAAATCGCACCAAAAGATGCAGGAACTGCAAATTCTTGATAGGTTTCTAGGCGGACTTGTGCCATGGCTTGAGGAATATTGACGCCAAATTCATGCGGAGGCGCATACTGACAGGCATGTAAACATGCGCCACAGTTGTGACATAAATTTGCCATGTAATGAATATCGGCTTGCGTAAACTCAAGTCTTTTGGTCATTGCAGGGAAAACCGCACAGAATGTTTCGCAGTAACGACATGCATTACAAATCTGTAAAGCCTGTTTTACTTGCTGTTCATGATCCGTGAGCTGTACAACTGGAATTAAGTTTTTAACATTTGCATTCATTCTTTAAACTCCCAGTCTAAACGCAGCTTGAGCCGCATTTTTTCCTGCAATTCGACCAAATGTCGTTCCAATCGACATACCTACACCGGCTGTATAGCCTTGCCCAAGTACATTGCCAGCCATCATTTCGCCTGCAACAAATAGATTTGGACTCGCGACATTTTCAAAGCGTACAGCGGCATCATCTTCGACTTTTAAGCCTAGATAGGTGAAAGTAATGCCTGGACGTAAAGCGTAGGCATAATATGGCGGTTGGTTTAAAGGAACAGCCCAATGTGTTTTTGCGGGCGTTAAATTCTCAGTATGGCAATTATCCAGTACAGTGTGATTAAACTCACCCGCCACACAGGCTTGGTTATAGTCCTTCACGGTTTGAACTAAAGTCGCAACATCTAGATTTAATTTTTCTGCCAACTCTTCGATCGTATCTGCCTTAGTACCTTCAAAGACTGGTGGCATAAAACGCCCAACCGATTTTGAATCAATAATTGAATACGCAATCTGACTGGGCTGTTTTGCAACTAAACGCCCCCAAATGGCATAACGTTTCGGCCAGAAATCTTCGCCTTCATCATAAAAACGTTGCGCATTTTTATTGACCACGATGCCGAGTGAAACACAGTCAATACGGGTGCAAATGCCACCATCGTACAACGGTGCGCGGGCATCAACTGCGACACAATGTGATTGAGATGGGTCGCCAATAATATCTGCACCCTGATCAATCATGAACTTTAATAAGTTGCCTTGGTTAAAACGTGTGCCTCGTATAATGAAATGATCTGCAGGCCATTCGCCATTTTCATTTTGTCCCCACGCTTCTTTTAACCATTCGCGATTGGATTCAAATCCACCTGCAGCTAATACACATGAAGCGCCGTCAAAACGCGTGCCATCTTCAGCAATTGCAGCAATAAATGTCCCATCTTCAATAATCAGTTCATTGATTTTTGTGTTGTAGCGAATCTCGACCCCTAAATCTTTTGCACTTCTAAAATAGGCATTCACCAAAGCTTTACCGCCACCCATAAAAAAAGCATTGGTCCGTGCTACATGTAATGCACCAGATAATGGTGGTTGAAAATTTACCCCATGTTGACGCATCCAATTACGGCAAGTTGCCGTAGTGCGAATCACTAAACGCGCTAAATGCTCATTGGTTTTACCTGCAGTTACTTTGAGTAAGTCCTGCCAATATTCTTCTTCTGGATAGGCATCGACTAACACATCTTGAGGTTCATCATGCATACAACGCAGGTTACGGGTATGTTGTGAATTTCCACCACGCCATTCCTTTGGTGCTGCTTCTAGCAATAAAACTGAAGCCCCAGCCTCCCTTGCTGTCAATGCTGCACATAAAGCGGCATTCCCACCGCCAATTACAATTACATCATGCATTCGATGTCTTCCCTTTCGAATTTGATGTAATTTAAGACCAAAACTGCCTAGCGCTGTGATAGGCAACTTTTAAATAGGTGTTTAGTAAAATTAAATAGGCTAAAAGTCTAATAGCTCTGCACTTGACCATAATCCTTTATTGATCAGCTGCTTAACACAAATTTTAATTGCTACTTTGGTCGCGAGACTTGCAGGAGAAAGCTCTTCTTCAGCAATACTAATAAGATAATTAATTCGATCCAGCACTGGTTCGACTACTTTGAGTAAACAAATATCTGATTTGAGATAATCAAAATGTGCACTGACAGGTTGAATGGTCGCCATATTTAAGTTGCTGACACAGTTCATGAGTAAGTGTAAACCATCAACTTCATAATTTACGTCCAGCCCCTCAACCTTTTGATCTATGAATTTACGTAGACCATGTCGTTGGCTTGGTAGTACCAGAGGCAAACGATTCACATTTTCTAAATCAATTTTTCCATTTTCAATGCAGTGTTCAAAGCCATATTCTTTCAGTAAAGAACGATTTGCCATAAGAAACATTTGTTCTTTTAATAACGGTTGTACTGCCCAATTGGCATCGACATCTTGGGTAAAAATAATGGCAATGTCGAGCTGTCTTGAGTTGACTAAATTGGTTAAATTTCCCGAGAGACTTTCAACTAAATGAATTTTAATATCAGGATAACGCTCTGACATGAGCTGCATAAATGGTATGCCCAGAACTGACGCTATACTGGGTGAAAATCCAACGCTGACATGACCCGTCAGACGAGATGAGTGCGCCGCCTCAATGGCATATTGCACATGACGTAGAGAAAGTTGAGCTTGCTTAAAAAATGCTAAACCCGCTGGCGTGGGCGTCACACCTGTAGAATTTCGCTGTAATAAACGTGTGCAAAGTTCATCTTCAAGTTTTGCAATTTGTTGACTGAGTGCCGATGTGCCAACCTCAAGTTTTTGTGCAGCTTTGCCTAAACTTCCAGATTCTACAATGGTGATGAAATATTTGAGCTGTTTAAGTTCCACTCACGCTCCTTAAGATTTTTTCAATGCATCATGTTAGTTTTAACAATATAGAAGCTAAAAAAACAGAAAAAACATTCAAAAGAAGTATTGAATATAAAAAAATATATTTTATGTATTTCGACACTTTAAATTGTCATATTCTACCTACTCAATTCACCTTTAGTCCCTCAAAAAAATCCACTATCTTACCCGGCAAGATAGTGGATTCAGATTTAAGGAATAGGTTCTAGTAAGCCCACTGCACCAGCAGTCTAAAGAACCCTGCGACAAGCGCCAAACTCAAGACACCACCAAGCCATAGCACAATAAACCAGCCTGCTTGATTCAGTTTCATGATGATTCTCCTTAATGATAGCCATCATCGCCGACACGAACTTTGTCACGGAACACCCAATACGACAGTGCGGTATAGAACAAAATAATCGGTATCAGCACCAATGCTCCAATCAAGGCGAACAATTGACTGCTTTGCGGTGCTGCTGCCTGCCAAATGGTGACGGATGGTGGGATGATATTTGGCCATAGACTGATTAAGAACCCTGTATATGCCAGCACAACTAAGACAAGTGTATAAATAAATGGCGCAAATTCCTGATGTCTTTTACAGGCACGTAAAGCCAATAATGTGAAGATCAATACTAAAATCGGCACAGGGCTAAAATAGTACAGTTGCGGCAAGCTAAACCAACGATTTGCAATCTCTGCATGTACCAATGGGGTGTAAATACTCACCGCAGCAAAAATCACAAATAAGGCGATAATCAGTTTTGGCATGAGGCTAAACATATGATTTTGAACACGTGCATCAGTTTTAAAAATCAGCCAACCACAGCCTAAGGTGGCATACAGCACCACTACAGCAATCCCAGTAAAAATTGAAAATGGGGTCAGCCAATCCAATCCGCCACCACTATAAATACCATTGGTGGTTTCAATCCCTTGGATATAAGCACCTAAAATCATACCTTGGAAGAATGATGCCAAGATCGAGCCCCAAATAAACGCTTGATCCCATAAATGTTTGGTGCGGTTCGCTTTAAAACGAAACTCAAAGGCGACTCCACGAAAAATCAGCGAGATGACCATTAAGATAATCGGCATATACAGCGCAGAGAGTACAGTCGAATACACCAATGGAAATGCCGCAAATAAGCCTGCACCACCTAAAACCATCCATGTTTCATTGCCATCCCAAACTGGTGCAACGGTATTCATCATCACATCGCGTTCTTGGCGATCTTTTACTAAAGGAAAAAGGATACCAATCCCTAAATCAAAGCCATCGAGTACCACATAAATCAGCACACCTACAGCAATGATTACTACCCAAATTAAGGATAAATCAATCATGGTTTTTCTCCTGTGGTTGTACTTCAAGCGACTCATCAATCGTACTCATTGGACGATTTGATGCACGAATGACCTCACCATCGCTATGGGCTTGAGAATGAATGAACTGTGGTCCTTTAACCATCAATTTGAGCATGTAATAAATCCCAATACCAAATACGATGCAGTACACGATCACAAAGATTATTAAGGTTAAACCGACTTGTTCTGCCGATACTGGTGACAAGGCGTCTTTGGTACGCAGTACGCCATACACGACCCAAGGTTGACGACCGACTTCTGTGGTAAACCAACCAGCAAGCAAGGCAATAAAGCCTGAAGGTCCCATACATAAGGCAAATTTGTGGAGCCATTTTGACTCATAAAATTTCCCAGTTTTACGCAACCATGCACCCATCAGAGCAAGCAAAATCATCAAGACTCCCATACCGACCATAATGCGGAAGCTCCAAAATACTATGAGCGAGTTTGGTCGATCTTCAGGGGCAAATTCTTTTAAGCCTTTCACCTCTCCCTCTAAGGTGTGCGTCATGATCAGACTACCGAGGTTCGGAATGCCAATTGCATACTTGGTTTCTTCCGCCTCCATATCAGGAATACCGAACAAATATAACGGCATGCCATGATCTTTATTAGTTTCCCAATGTCCTTCAATTGCAGCAAGTTTCGCAGGTTGATGTTCTAATGTATTTAGACCATGCATATCCCCCACAAATATCTGTAAAGGTGCAAGTGCGAGAATCATCCACATCGCCATAGAAAATGATTTTTTTACTAAGGCATCACGGCGACCTTTGAGTAAGTGCCATGCTGCAGTAGCAGCGACCAATAAGCCAGATACAAGGAATGCTGCTAGAGCCATATGCGCTAAGCGATATGGGAATGATGGGTTAAAAACGATAGCAAACCAATCTTGCGGCACTATAATGCCATTTTCAAAGCTAAAGCCTTGTGGAGTTTGCATCCAGCTATTGGAAGATAAAATCCAAAACATGGAAATACAGGTGCCAATTGCCACCATCAGTGTGGCAAAGAAATGGGTTTTAGGACCCACTCTTCCCCACCCAAACAGCATAATGCCTAGGAAACCCGCTTCTAAGAAGAAGGCACTCAAGACCTCATAACTGAGTAAGGGACCAGTGACACTACCCGCAATACGAGAGAATTCACTCCAGTTGGTGCCAAATTGGTAGCTCATAACTACCCCTGAAACCACTCCCATTCCGAAAGACAATGCAAACACCTTGATCCAAAATTGGAACAGATCACGGTAAACGGGATCTTGTGTTTTAAGCCAACGCCATTCTAAGACCGCAAGAAAACTTGCTAGCCCAATGGAAATTGCAGGGAAAATAATATGAAAAGAAACTGTAAAAGCGAATTGAATTCGCGCCAATTCAAGTGCTGTCAAACCTAAATCCATGTCTATCACCTTATTGTGGAATTATGCGGTGAACCACAAACGGCCCATAATTTCGGGACTGCTTTAGGAAAGATAGATCAGTACGATGACGCAGACTGTTGTGAATCTGTTGGGATTTGATCAATTGTTTTAGCCTAATGATATAGGCGAACCGATTCTGTTCGCATCCGCTAAACGGTGCAAAAATATAAAGTTTCATAAAATCACTCTTTAAATACCGAGGTAAATCAACAATTCAAATTGTTGGTCTGATTAGGATTTAAAGTGTTTGTGGAGGTGCCCTACCTTGTGGAAGTAAGTAAAGCCTTTGCAGTGAGAAATATACATGTCGGAAAGCATCTTTATAGAAACTTAGACGGACTTGAATCTTATCGATGATTTCAACTATCTCAAAATCAAAAGGTAGGACAACATCACCATAGACGGTACAGTATTGGCATTGATGGTTATGTCCATTGTGATCGTCGTGATTATGATCGTGGTTCAGATGATGAACAAGCTCGTTATACGTCTCATGTACGTGTTTGTGCTTTTCTGGGGACAGTAAATTATGTGTAATAGAGAGACATACCGGAGCAATTTGAAATTCTTCGGGTAATAGCGGTTGTAAATATACTGCGATTTGCAAAACTAAAGTTAAAATTGCAAAAAACAGTCCACTCTGTCTTAGCAACATATTCTCTCAACAGATGCCAACGAAAGCAAAAATACTTAAAAGGCAGTGCTGGCTTGAAATCCGATCATACAAGTCAGCTTTATAGAATATAATATACCTAAAATACCAAGATCTTTAAAGTGAATATTCACTTTAAAGATATAAATATGAATTTTTAAGATAAAGACATAAATAAGTCTTTAATAATTTGAAATACAATATTTTTAGGTTTTAAAAAAATTAAGCGGTAACTTTAAATACGACACCCCATTTTCTTCAGGTTCGGGAAATTGACCCGCTTTCATATTGATTTGAATCGACGGCAAAATCAGTTTAGGCATACTTAAAGTTGCATCCCGCTCATGACGCATCTGCACAAATTCAGATTTTGTAGTTCCCTCATGAATATGAATATTGTGCTCTTTTTGCGTTTGAATATCGGTTTGGCAGTGATATTCATCACGCGTTTTTGGCAAATAGTCATGGCATAAGAACACCCGGGTGGACGCTGGCAATTGATACAGTTTTTGCACCGAATCAAATAAGGTATCTGCACTACCACGCGGAAAATCACAACGTGCTGTGCCATAATCTGGCATAAATAAAGTATCACCGACAAAAACTGCATCACCCACTACATAACTTAAACATGCAGGCGTATGACCTGGTGTCGGGATGTTATATGCCTCTAGCTCACCAATATGAAAATGCTCATGATCATCAAATAAATAATCAAATGGTTGTTCAGCATTAAACTGCTTGATATCTAAATTATAAATGGCACTAAAGGTTTCTTGCACCAAGGCAATGTGATGACTCATGGCAATTTTGCCACCGAGTACAGATTTTAAATACTGTGCTGCAGTCAAATGATCGGCATGCACATGGGTTTCCAAAATCCAATCTACTTTTAAATCTTGTACTTTGACATATGCAATGATTGCATCAGCATGGGTGGTCGAGGTGGTTGCCGAAGCCGCATCATAGTCCAAAACACTGTCAATGATAGCGCAGCGCTTGGTTACCGGATCACTCACCACATAACTAAATGTATTGGTCGCTTGATCAAAAAAATCCTGAACAATCGGTTGTTGCATAGTTAAGCTCCTGACCATTTACGGTGAATCAACACGCCTGCAAGCATCGCCACTATAAAATATAAAACTTGATAATGCCCTAAGCCAATTAAGGTGAAACTTGGCGCTGGGCAAATGCCGGCAATCCCCCATCCTGCACCAAATATTAAGGCACCGATAATAAGCTTTGAATCAATTTTATTGTTACTTGGTAAATCAATCTGCTCATTAAATACTGTGGTTGGTGCACTGCTACGTACCGCTTTTTGGAATGGAATAAATGCCACAGCAATTGCCCCCATCATGACAAAGGCAAGGCTTGCATCCCAATTACCAAATATATCTAAAAAATCGATCACTTTTTGCGGATTAGACATGCCAGAGAACATCAAACCTACTGAAAAAAGCGAACCAAATACAAAAGCTAAAAAGTTTTTCATTTTAGAATGCTCCAATCAAGTGACGAACGACATATACAGCAATAAAGCCTGCAAACATAAAGGTCATAGTTGCAATGATGGAACGTTTAGATAATCGGCTAATCCCACAGATACCGTGACCACTGGTACAACCAGAACCTAAGCGGGTACCAAAACCCACCAGTAAACCAGCAATAATCATCATTATTGGGCTAGCAGACACGATAATCTCTGGTTGTACAAAAAGACCATAAATAAATGGCGTGATGATCAAGCCTGAAAGAAACCACAGTGCAGGCGTTTTAAAAATCGTCTGTGGATTCAGTACCTGCGCAATCAAGCCACTGATGCCTGCAATACGCCCATGGACATACAAATAACCCACCACTGCTATACCCAACAGAGCACCACCAAGAAATGCTGTCACAAAATCATGCATAGTTAATGCGCCATAAAACAATATTTAAACTTATATTATATAATATTATATATTAATCAAGTCATTTTATGTTATTATCTCGATATACTTTGCTCCTTTTGCTTTTTATGATTCAGGTTAGACGTTATGAACATCGCATTCGATAACTTAAAAATTGAATTTACGCAGGTTGATACCGTTTCCAATTGTTTGAAAGTGTTATCAAATCCGGACCGTTTAAAAATTTTATGTGTGTTGATCAATGGCGAATTAAATGTTCAGCAAATTGAGGAATCTACTGATATTCATCAGCCGACTCTATCGCAACAATTGACCGTTTTAAGAAACAATAAAATTGTCTCGACACGTCGTGAAGGCAAACAAATTTTTTATCAATTGGCAGACCCTAAAGTGCTGGGTATTATGCAAACGCTGTATCAATTGTACTGTCAGGAATAAACATTCTTGTGCATGCTTTTGTATGGAGGCTCAGCCAAGTTTAGTAAATCCAAAATGAGATGATCAGCAAAAACCCAGTCAGCATGGTCAATAAATTCAGCCACACGGGATGTTGGGTCTGATAATCCTCAATAAATTCCTGTTCGGTTAATGAGCTCAATCCTCGACGATATTGCAAAATTGAGGCAAAGTTCACCAATAAACCAAACACAATCACGGCAATGCCAAGCCACTGTCCATAGATAATTTTGTGCTGATATTCCTCAGGGCGCAGTAGTTGTAGCAATACATTTGATTTTTCAATCACAAAACCAAAGGCTATTAGGGCTAAACCACTGCGGTTCCATGCCAATGCTGTACGTTCCAAAGCGAACAATACGCGTGGATCTTGTAAATTTGACATTGCGCCCCCTGATGTTTAAGTCGTTGACGTTGAGCTTAGCATGATCTTAGACGCGCTGTTGTGTTGGCTTGGTGAGCATCTATTTTCCTTATTTTTCAAAGATTTCTTTGAGATCACTCGGCATCCCTTGTGCGGACTTGAAGTTCCCCTTGCTGTCACGCCAAGCAATGGATGGTGTTGAGAAGAAACCATATTTGCCCATTAAGCTTTGGTTAAAATCAATTTTTTTTGCAATATCTAAAGGAATATTTTCAGCTGGTTTAAGACGATTTTTGCCACGATTGATATTAATGTCATTAAATACGGCTGTTGGATTTTTTGACATGAGTAAAGTTGCCACCTGAGCACGGCTTTCTTCACGAATCACACCCACTTGAATATGACGTAATTGAACCTTGTCTGACTCTACCCAAGGACGTGCTTCTTGCCAAAATTTATGGCAATACGGGCAATTGGGATCTGAGAATACATAGACAATACGTGGCGCATCGGTTATGCCATCTTGAATCCATGTTGAATCTTCTAATGTTTTCCATACATCATCCAAAATGGCTTTTTTCATATGGGTTTCAATTTGGGTGTTTGAAAGATTATTGCCTTGGGCATCAAACAACTCACCTTTTATATAATATTTACCATCTTTAGAAATAAAAATGGTATTGGAATATTGATTTTCATGCCCTACCCAACCGGTTAAACCTTCGGGTGCAGGAATTTGTTTTACAAATTGAAATCCTTCTTTTTCTAGTTGTTTTTTAATGGCATTCGGATTAGCACTGACACCACATGCCACCGTCAACAGTGTTCCGATAACTAAACTGGTTTTAAGTAAAGTATTCATGACACATATCCTATGATTAATTTATGGGTTAATTTTCTTGAGATATTGTTGCAACATCGCTTGACTGATTTCGCCTTGATGACGCTCAATTAACTGACCTTGTGCATTGAAAAATAAGGTAGTGGGTAAACCTAAACTGTTCACTGCTTGTGGCATTTCACCCTGCACATCTAGCAGAACGTGTTTAAAACTAAATTGATGTTTTGTGAGATAAGCACGGACGGTATCGACCTCTTCCCCTTGATTGAGCATGACAAAATGCACCTCAGGATATTGATCCTGCGCACGCTGTAATACAGGCATTTCACGATGACACGGCGAACACCAACTCGCCCATAAATTCACAACCGTGGGCTGACCTTGAAATTGTTTTAGCGCAATCATTTCTGACGGATCTTGACTGGCTAGGTTCAGACTTGGAAAACTCAAACTTGGATAATGGCTGTCTTGATGCGTGATTTTTTGTGCTGTCCATCCTGCCCCCACGAGCATGACAAAGATCAGCAATAATGTGGCCTTTGCTTTGTTCGCAATGGCCGAATTTCGCCACCAAAAACATGCACTTCCAATAATTATCCCGCCAATCAGATGAAACCCTTTGTCTTGAATTTTCAGAATATCAATTGGCGATGCGAGATAAGATTCCAGATTCAATCCAATAAAGACTAGGCGTGCACCTATTAATCCGATCCAAACACTGCTCCAAATCGAATCTTGAAAACGCTGTTGGATTTCGGTTGACCACTGTGCTTGTTGCCCGATTTTTCGTCCAACCATGGCAGTGACCAGCAAAGCCAACACCAAACATAACAATCCCCATGGCAACATGAATGGTCCAAGATGCAGTGCTTCGCTTGAGATCATGGCGGTGTACCTCGGTTTAATCGGCTCAAGAGTTGCGCTGCACTAAAGGTACCCGTCAAACGTAGATTGCGCTGTTCCTGATGCTCTGTATCTAAGAAAATTAAGGTCGGTGGCCCTAAAATTTGCCATTGTTTTAGTATGACATCCTGACTTGCTTCATATTCAGTTAAATCGAATTTGATTCGAGCAACAGTATCTAAAGCTGTTTGTACATCGGCACGAGGCAACACCTCTTTTTCAATCGGCTGACAAGCCACACACCAATCGGCATACACATCGATGAGTACTGCTTGTCCTTTGACTTGATTGAGTGCCTGTTCAAGCTCGGCTTGGGTACGTACTTTTTGCCATGCGACTAATGATGTGGCTTGTGTCGTACTCAGTTGTGACCATGCTTGCGTGATATACCATCCACCGGATATTGCAGTAGCTAAGCTCATAACAATGAACAGCAATTGCGTCGGCATTTGTGAAATATACGGACGAATCTTCCATAAAATGTAAACCGTGATACTGATGAATAAAAGTCCCATCAACGTCAAATAAACCACGCTCGGCAGTAAAGGACGTAGGAAATACACCGCCAACAACAGCATGACAAAACCGAAAGTGAATTTCAGACGATCCATCCACACGCCCGGTTTGGGTAAGTACTGTGCACCAAACACACAGGCAATCAACAATGGTAAGCCCACACCTAGACCTAGAATAAACAGGTAACTAGCCCCCATCCACGGTTCAGGCAATTGCGCAACAAACAGCAAAGCCCCTGCCAATGGCGCACTCATACAGGGTCCGACAATTAGCGCAGAGATCATGCCCATAATGAATGAACCCCATAAGGTTCCACCTTTTTGTCGTTGTTGCCATTGATCTAAACGCTGTAATACACCTTGTGGTAAAGACAACTGGAATACACCAAATAAATTCAGTGCAAACAGCACAAACATGACCGCAAATAACCCAATAAAGATGGGACTTTGTAACCAACGTTGGAAGTTATAGCCAAGTCCTGCCACAGCTAAACCCATCAAGGCATAAATCAATGCCATTCCGACCACAAAGACACCTGCAATCATGCCAGCACGATAGCCACGATGACGTTGTACCAAAATACTGGATAAGATCGGAATCAATGGTAAGGAACAAGGTAAGAATGCGAGCAATACACCTAAACCTAAAAAGATGATCAGATTCAGTGTAATATTGTCTGTTGAAAGTAAGTGAAAGAAGTACTGATCATTGTTCCAATCGGCCTGCTTCGTGCGCTGTTCAGCATTCCTAGTAGTCACAGATTCAGAACTTGCCTGCATCATCAAGGCATCATCTAGCTCTGGCGTACTGGCTTCGCTAGGTTCTGTTAAAGCAGTCACTTCAGAAGAGGGACTTAAACCATTTTCATCCGCTTTGACTTCTGCTGTATTTGCTGGCGTTACAACTGTTACAGTTTCAGTGTTTTTCGCCTGTGGATCTACAGGCATTGCAGTATTGGGTAATGAGGTGGATGTAACTGCATCTAATAATTTCTTTTGCGTTGTGCTTTGCTGACTCAGATTGCTTTCAGGCAATAATCCATCGGCATCGGTGTGAATGGTTGTACGCTGTACTGGATAACATAAGCCACTTTCGGCACAGCCTTGCCATTCAATTTTATAGCTTTGATTGGGTTGCATGGCGACAGTCGCTTGCACTTGACCATAATGTACGTCGGTCATGCCGAAATTGGGGTCATCTTTTTGCTGTGGACGAGGCAGTTGCAGTGATAATGCTTTGCCATTTTCAATGACTTTAATCTGATCATGATACAGATAATAACCATCAGCAATACGCCACGTGAAGCTGGCTTGGTCTTGCGCTGTCGATACAGCCTGAAAAGCAAATGCTTGATCAGGGGGTAAAAAATCAGCGGATGCACTTTGCACACTCAAAATGCTGAATATTCCACACAACCCTACTAACCCTATACGCATAGATGACTTCCAATACCCGATACGAATCTATTTTGGTTGATTATGCAAAAGCATAAATTAAGGGAGCATTAACAAGATAAATCATTTATAAAATACAGGCAGGAAGTCAGGAAAACGCTATGTTTGTTGTTTTGGTTGAAGATGATCCATATATTGCCTCAAGTATTTGTGCCACTTTGGATTTTTTAAATATTTCAGTAGAGCATGTGAGTCATGCGCGTAATGCGGATTATTTTATCCGTCACAGTGCGGTCGATCTATGTTTGCTGGATTTAGGCCTACCTGACCAAGATGGTTTAGACTTACTGCGATCATGGCGCAGAGATCAGATTCATGTCCCTGTTTTGGTTTTAACCGCACGGTTACAGACCCAACAATGTGTTGAGGCATTAAATGTCGGTGCCGATGACTATTTAACCAAGCCTTTTGAACTGGATGAACTGATTGCACGGGTTCATGCACTCACCAGACGTCACCGCGGTTTTTCATCGAATGTCATTCAATTTGACCACTTAAAGCTCAATAAAGACACTCAAGAAGTCCATTATCAAGATCAAATGATTCAGCTTTCACGACGTGAATACAGTTTGCTTGAAACCTTGATGAGCCATCCAAATCAAGTACTTAAAAACGAAGTGCTGTTAGATAAGTTATACGGCTTTCAAGACAGTATCGAAAGTAATGCCTTGAATGTCCATATTTATCATTTACGGCAAAAATTGAATGCGGACTATATTCAGACTATTCGTGGTATCGGTTATATGTTTAAAATTCCTGAGTCAATCCCATGCAAAAATCACACAGCTTAAAATGGCGCTTGGTCAGTAGTCTTTTGGCTGTGATGATCGGCTTATGGAGTGTGGTGTTTGTTTGGCTGTATATAGACTTACAAAAGCGTCTTCAGGACACCTTAGATCAACGTTTGCATGCCTCCGCACAAATGGTCGCGCGACTGATTCAACAATTACCACTGCAAAGTTTGGATGAGTCTGCCTTAGTCCAACAACTTCATTCCACAGATCAAGAACAATTGATCGCTTGCGAAGTATCTTTATTTAGCTCTGACATCAGTGTAGGACAGCATGTGATTGCCAAAACACGCGGGGCACCGAAAGATTTAAGTCAGCAAGCAGTTGGTTTTAGTACTTGGCAACAAGGTGAGACGCAATGGCGCAGTTATGTGTTACGCCGTGGTGAGATTCAAGTAGTGGCTGCAGAGCGTATGTTTTTGCGGGAGTCTTTGCTAAAACAGATTTTGCAATCGGTCTTAATTCCGCTGATCTTGTCATTATTGTTGTGTATCGGCTTAATTGTTTTAATTGTTCGTCGAGAATTTAAAGCCTTGGATCTGGTTGTAAGCAATTTAAGTCAGTCAAATTTATCGCTCAATGAGGCAAGCCAATATCTCACAAGTTTAGATGCCAATACCATGCCCTCAGAGATCTACCCTTTTGTGCAAAATGCGAATCGCTTAGTCCACAAACTGCATCAAAGTCTTGAAAATGAAAAAGTCTTTAGTGTATATGCGGCACATGAATTACGCAGTCCTTTAACTGCAATTAAAACCAATGTGCAATTGGCACAACTGATGGCACAAAATGACGGCAATGCCAAATTGCAACAGCGTTTAGATCAAGCCAATCAAAGTATTCACCGTTATTCTGAATTACTTGAACAATTACTGATGCTGTCGAATACCGATCAATCTTTTGAACAAATCACAGCAAGCATTCAAATTAAACCTGTTGTTGCTCAGGTAATTCATGATTTAGCGCTCATTTATCCTGAAGCAAGCTTTAAAATTCAAGTCGATTGGCACAGTCTTGGTGATTTAGCATTACCTGAATTTGTCTTATATGCCGTTGTTAAAAACCTACTTGAAAATGCCTTATTGCATGCAAACGCTGATGTGATTGAGGTGAGCATGCAGGAAAATACGTTACGCATTCAAGATAACGGCCGACATTTAAATGCCGAAGACATTCGTTACTTAGGACAACGTTTTTGGCGTAAATCGGCTCAGCAGAAAGGTCATGGACTGGGCTTATCTTTGGTCAAAATAATGCTGCAACAATATGCTTATACCATCCAATTTGAACCGAATTTTCCTAAGGGATTAAAGATTACACTGTTGTCTCAAAAGAGTTGAATAAAGCAGATTATCATTTTTTAGATCATGGCTATTTATTCTTTGATTCTTAAACCATGTCTCAACGACCAATTTAAAAAATTGCTTGATATGTTTGTATTAGACTGACCTGTAATACAAGTATTTCAGTTCAATGGCAAGCTCTCTTGCTTTCTTTAAATTCCCCCTCAGGATATAGACAGAATGAATCAGAATTGCGTTCACCTTGAACGGTATAGCATACGTTTCTTTCTTTTTGTCCAATGGGTGTAACTAATGGTGATAATGCTTATCTTGGGCCTATGTTTTTCTGTATTTCGTATCAATGAGTTAATCTATATACCCATTATCTAGACTAAAAATTAAATGGAGAAATTGTTCAAATAATTACCCTTAAAAGGCAAAAATTGAGGTGCACTGCTTAAGAGAAAAGCAATACAGCCAATAAAAAAAGCCTTTAAACATTAAGCTTAAAGGCTTTTTTAGGAATTTGGTGGAGATGGCGTCAATTGAACTCAACTCCTAAGCTATTGATTTAGTGAACCATAAAGTCAATAGCGTTTTACCTGTACCCACTTTTTACCCAAATTAGATTTAGCGCATTGAATCACAAAATTTATTTTGTTCAAATCCATTAACAGGATTTGAAATGGTGTACTGATTTTAACACGTATGCATTTAATATTAAAAGAAATGTTATAACGTTTCTTTTTTATGTTTATTTTTTTCATGTATCCTTTAAGAATTCAACTATAAGGAAAAGTTATGTTTGAGAATATTGATGCTTTAAAAACAAAATTAGATCTGCATCGTCCTCTTTCTCCTGCAATTGTAAAAAATCTACAAGAAGATCTTATTGTTCGCTGGACATACCATTCAAATGCAATCGAAGGCAATACTCTGACATTGTTGGAAACAAAAGTTGTTTTAGAAGGTATAACAGTTGGTGGCAAAGCATTACGAGAGCACTTTGAAGCAATCAATCATAGAAATGCTATCTACTACGTTGAAGACATTATTCGAAAAGAAGAACCTTTTTCTGATTGGCAAATTCGTAATATCCATCAGCTCATTCTAAAAAATATCGATGATGACAATGCTGGGCGTTATCGCCAGCAAAACGTATTGATTTCAGGTGCTACAACTCCCCCTCCCAGCTATACATTACTAAATGACAAAATGGCTCAACTTGTTGATTGGTACAATACTGAGGCGCATAAGTTGCACCCAATTGAATGTGCAGCTAAAGTACATACGAATTTCGTAGGTATTCATCCGTTTATTGATGGCAATGGTCGTACATCACGTCTATTGATGAATCTCGAATTACTTAAAGCTGGATATCCTCCTTGCGTTATTACAGTAGAAAATCGCTTAGCCTACTATGAAGCGTTAGATCAATGGATGGCTTATGGTAAAACTGAAGCATTTATCCAATTAGTTTCTGAGGCTGTGCTTAATGGATTTAAACCATATCAAGTTGTATTGGGGATTTAAATTTATTCTGATCCTAGACAGTATCATGGACAATCGATCCCTCTAAATTCTTAAAATAATTCTGTTCAAAAGCTTCAGG
Source organism: Acinetobacter sp. YH12040 (assembly GCF_013420005.1). Classification (NCBI taxonomy): domain Bacteria; kingdom Pseudomonadati; phylum Pseudomonadota; class Gammaproteobacteria; order Moraxellales; family Moraxellaceae; genus Acinetobacter; species Acinetobacter sp. YH12040. The sequence continues at coordinate 1,253 of NZ_VOZB01000016.1, read as the reverse complement.
GCTTAACCAGCCATTTGCAGAATGCCGTCTAATTCGATTGGGCTTTATTGCACAAAGCTGTTCTTAAGGGCTTCTTCGGCAATATAATTTCCAAATGAAGAAGCCTACACACAAAATCTATCGCACAACCAATTGGCCCGCATATAACCGAGCTCTCATTAATCGTGGGAATATTGCCATTTGGTTCGATCCAAAAACACAATGGTATGTACAACCACAAGGCAAACATGGTCGAAATCAAACTTACTCTGACACCGCTATTCAATGCTGTTTAATGATGAAATCTCTATTCAGATTCTCTTTTACGTATGGTCACAGGTTTTGTTCAGAGCCTGATTAAACTTTGCGGGTTAGATTGGGCAGCTCCAGATTACACCACGCTTTGTAGAAGACAAAAGCATATTGATATTTCGATTAATTATCAGAAAAGTAACGATGGACTTCACCTACTCGTGGACTCCACTGGTTTGAAGTTTTTAGGTGAAGGTGAATGGAAACGAAAGAAACATCAGCCTGAATATCGTCGCCAATGGAGAAAACTTCATATTGGGATAGATGCTGAAACTCTGCAAATACGTGCTATTCAGCTTACAATAAACAACGTAAGTGATTCACAGGTACTTGGTGACTTACTCGATCAAATTCCACAAGATGAGCAGATTGACTCTGTTTATACCGATGGAGCTTATGACACAAAGCACTGCCGACAAGTCATTTCAGATCTAGATGCACATGCGGTGATTCCACTTAGAAAAAATGCGAAGCCATGGAAAGATAAAAAGACCAGCTCGCTAGAGCGAAATGAATTACTTCGTACTGTTAAACATATAGGTAGGACGCTATGGAAAAAATGGACAGGATATCATCGTCGAAGTTTGGTTGAAACCAAGATGTATTGCATCAAATTATTAGGCGATTAATTAACAGCAAGGAGTTTTCCAAGTCAGGTGAATGAGATTCGTGCACGTGTGGCCGTCTTGAATAGATTCACAGAATTAGGTCGCCCTCATACCCAAGTTGTCTCTTAAATTTGGAATACTTGGGATAGTTTTATCTTCCTAATCTTTATGCAACAAAGCCTTTTACAACCTCCAATGGTACTATTATTTTTAAAGGAAGTTAATAATAGATTTCTTTCATAAGTCATTTTTCACTCAGCTCCAAGTTATAAATTCCAGCAATTAGATTGAATCTTAATGCTAGTCTTTTGCCTCGATTGCGATATCGCTCAGCAAGAATTTTGAAGGTTTTCA
>NZ_VOZB01000015.1:0-76635 GCF_013420005.1 Acinetobacter sp. YH12040 | reverse complement strand
AACCTCTTAGCGCTGATGGTAGTGTGGGGTTACCCATGTGAGAGTAAGTCATCGCCAGCTCATTATTCGAAAACACCCCCTGACTAGTGCAGGGGGTGTTTTTTTATGTGCGGAGAAAAGGGGAAAGAAGAAAAATGGATAGGGAGTTAGAGTAAAATTAATAATATATCTAATTAAATAATTCATTTATAAGACGAATCATCCCTAATGCAAGAATGAATTAGCTGAATAATGAGTCTAAAAAAGACAAAAAATCGGGCGTTATCTTCAAAATTATGCTATAAAAAATAAAACGGCATAAAAATTGCTTATAAAGTGCGGTTAATTATAGGGGGAGTTATTAATGAAATTAGCGATGGGGTTAAAGGTTGCCAATTCCTTATCATTAACACCTCAATTACAACAAGCCATTCGTTTATTACAGCTTTCAAGTTTGGAATTGGAACAAGAAATTCAAATCCAACTTGACAATAATCCTCTATTAGAGAAAGTAGAAGAACAAAATACCGTTGAAAGTTTGAATAGCTTACAAGAGCAAGAAAGGGACAATAAAGACTTAACCAATGAATTAAATGCCGATCATTTACCTGATGAGTTACCGGTAGATACGGAGTGGGATGATGTTTATACCCATCAACCCACAAGTTTAGGTGCCGCTGAGTTTGAAGAGCGCGAAGATAATCGTCAGGGTCATCAAAGTTTACAAGCGCATATGCTTGAGCAAGTTAATCTTTTACACTTTTCTATGATCGATAAATTAATTGCACACTGTATTATCGATGCATTAGATAACAAAGGTTTTTTAGATTGTGAATTAAATGAAATTACCCAATCGGTTCAGCATCTTTTAGACTCTATGGATTATGAAGCAGAAGTCGAAGATGACGAGGTTTTGGTGGTTTTAAAGCATATTCAGCGTCTAGATCCTGTGGGGGTAGGCTCACGCAATCTTGCTGAATGTCTAATGGTACAAATTGAAAATCTTCCTGAGCATATCGAATATCGATATGAAGCTATTTTATTATTGAAAAATTATGAATTGCTGATTAGTAATGAATTACCCAAGTTGATTAAGCAAACCGGTTTAAATACGGAACAGCTTAAACTAGCCATTTCTTTGCTAAAAACATTAAAAGCGCATCCAGGGCAAGAGTTTGAAGATAAAGATTCAGACTATCAAATACCAGATGTTGTGGTCTTAAAAAAGAATGAACATTGGTTGGTTCAATTAAATCCTGATGTAATGCCAAAACTACGGGTAAATTCTTTTTATGCCAATATGATCAAGCGTGCAGATCAAAGTGACGATAATCAATATTTACGAAATCAAATGCTTGAAGCTAAGAACTTCATTAAAAGCATTGATGAACGACATAAAACATTATTAAAAGTAGCGACATGTATTGTTGAGCATCAACGAGCGTTCTTTGAACAAGGTCCTGAGGCAATGAAGCCTTTAGTACTACGTGACATTGCTGAAGAAGTCGAACTCCATGAATCCACAGTTTCCCGTGTAACCACAAATAAATATATGCTCACACCACGTGGATTATTTGAGTTGAAATACTTCTTCTCAAGTCATGTTGGAACGTCATCGGGTGGGGAAGCGTCTTCGACTGCAATTCGTGCAAAAATTAAAAAGCTGATTGCAGAAGAAAATACACGTAAGCCTTTGTCTGATAATGCAATTGCAGTTTTGCTTAATGCGGAAGGTATTGATGTTGCTCGTCGTACGGTTGCGAAGTATCGTGAATCGTTACATATTCCATCATCTTCAGAGCGAAAAGTGTTGATCTAAATTTGAAAATCTGACTATTCTAGAGGTTCATTATGACGAAATAATGAATCTCTTTTTTATATAAGGAATAGTCGAAATGATCTGATCGTGTAAATGTATGCTTCGCATATTGAGTTGGATAATTCGGCTTGAACTTTTCAAGTCCTGAAAGAAGGTGAGGGATAGAATTATGCAGATAACAATTCGTGGCCACCATTTAACAATTACGCCAGCAATAGAAGAAAATATTCGTCTTAAATTTGCGGAAATGACCAAACATTTAGATCAGGTCAATAGTATGCAAGTTAAATTGACCAAAGATCATCAAGTTGATAAACGTTCAAAAAAAGGCAGTGATAATCATATTGCAGAAGCGATTATACGATTACCCGGGACCGAACTTTTTGCGCAAGCTTGCGCTGATGATATGTATACCTCGATCAAAAAATTGTCTGAAAAATTAAAAAAACAATTGCATAAACATCGAAAAATGCAGCTCATTTATATGCCTTTAACGGTTTAGATTGTACATTGTACAAAAAGAGGTTTTTTATAACCTCTTTTTTTATATATATAATGTATGTGACTAATGAATTATTTTTTAGATTTATAGTAAAATGACGGGTTTTACACCGTTAGTCCTATATGGGGTCTTGTGATGAATAGTGAACAGCTCACTGAAATTTTAAAAGCTGCTTTTCCAGAAGCTGAGGTTGCAGTTAGTGGGCAAGGCGGCAAATTTGATCTACGCATCGTCGATGATCAATTTGAAGGCAAACGTCCTGTTGCTCGTCAACAATCTGTTTATGCACCTTTGAACTCCTACATTGCCAGCGGTGAAGTACATGCAGTAACAATTCGTGCAATGACCAAAGAAGAATGGCGCAAAGCAAGCTTATTCGGAGCTTAATAATTAATGGATAAATTTCTGATTCAGGGCGGTACTAAGCTCGAAGGTGAAGTTCGTATTTCTGGTGCGAAAAATGCTGCATTGCCATTACTCGCTGCAACTATCCTTGCGGATACACCTATTACATTAACCAATGTTCCAAATCTAAAAGATGTGAACACCTTAGTGAAATTGATCGCAGGTTTAGGTGTTCAAATCAGTTATGAAGGTGATACGGTTAAGGCAGATACTTCTAGCTTAGATAACCAATTTGCACCATATGAACTCGTGAAAACCATGCGTGCATCTATTTTGGTGCTTGGGCCGTTATTGGCGCGCTATGGTAGTGCAAAAGTGTCTTTGCCGGGTGGATGTGCAATTGGTTCACGCCCTGTAGATCAACATTTAAAAGCTTTAGAAGTACTTGGTGCAGAGATTGAAGTTGAAGCAGGTTATGTGCATGCCAAAGTGGATGGTCGTCTAAAAGGTGGCGAAGTTGTCTTTGATATGGTCACAGTTGGTGGTACTGAAAATATTCTAACTGCTGCGGTTCTTGCAGACGGTGTAACGACCATTCGTAACGCGGCTCGTGAACCTGAAATTACCGATCTTGCTAATATGTTGATCAAGATGGGTGCAAAAATCGAAGGTTTGGACACTGATACTTTAGTTGTTACAGGTGTTGAAAGCCTACATGGCTGTGAATATGCCGTTGTTGCAGATCGTATCGAGACAGGTTCTTATCTTGCTGCTGCAGCAATCACAGGTGGTAAAATCAAAACCACACATACCGATCCAAACTTGTTGGAGTCTGTGCTAGATAAATTTGAAGAAATGGGCGCGGAAGTTACGCGCGGTGAAGATTGGATTGAACTGGATATGATGGGTAAACGCCCGAAAGCAGTAAGTTTCCAAACTTTACCACACCCAGAATTTCCAACCGATATGCAAGCACAGCTGATGGCGGTGAATGCAATTGGTCGTGGTTTTGCCACAATTTCAGAAACGATTTTTGAAAACCGTTTCATGCATGTACCTGAATTAGCACGTATGGGTGCTAATATTCAGGTTGAAGGTAATGATGCTGTTGTTACAGGTGTAGAGAAATTATCTGCTGCACCGGTGATGGCAACTGATTTACGAGCTTCTTTCTCATTGGTTTTAGCAGCACTTGCCGCTGATGGGGAAACGTTGATTGACCGTATCTATCATATTGACCGTGGTTATGAAGATGTTGAAGCGAAGTTACAAGGTTTAGGTGCCCAAATTAAGCGAGTAAGTTAATGAGCGATATGAGAAACGATGATCCCAATTTTGACGTAATGGGCAATTTTGATCATGGTTTAACTTTAGCATTAAGTAAGGGACGTATCTTAAAAGAAACTTTGCCATTGTTGGAAACAGCTGGCATTAACTTATTGGAAGATCCGGATAAATCTCGTAAGTTAATTTTTCCAACGACCCATAAGCACGTACGTATTTTAATTTTACGTGCTTCTGATGTACCAACTTATGTTGAAAATGGTGCTGCAGATATTGGGGTGGCAGGTAAAGATGTGCTGATGGAACATGGTGCACAAAATGTGTATGAACCATTGGACTTAAAAATTGCCAACTGTAAGTTAATGACGGCTGGTAAAGTCGGCATGGTTCGTCCGAAAGGTCGTTTAAAGATTGCAACCAAGTATGTCAATTTGACCCGTCAATATTATGCAAGCTTAGGGGAGCAAGTTGATGTGATCAAACTGTATGGTTCTATGGAACTTGCTCCTTTGGTTGGTTTAGGTGATTACATCGTCGATGTTGTGGATACAGGGAACACTTTACGTGCCAATGGTTTAGAGCCTTTGGAAGAAATTTGTAAAGTGTCTTCACGTTTAATCGTGAACAAAGCAAGCTTTAAACGTAAACAAATTTTGTTGAATCCAATTCTTGCACAGCTAGAAAAAGCCGTGGAAGAACGCGAGCAAGCAAAAAAAGCATAAGTTGTTAAGTTTCTAGCTATGCTGATCAAACCGCTCAAATTTGGGCGGTTTTTTTATGAAAACTGAAAAATAATGATAAAACTGTATTTTCATCAATTTTAACGAAAGTTATTTTCAATAAAACTCCACATGAACACATGCGATAGATGTCCACAAGCTGCTGTAAAACAGGTAAACTAATCTTTTCCAATAGATTACCTTGTGGGTAAATTGATGCGACGTTTATCGACTCAAGATCAAAACTTCAAGCAAGCTTTTGCTAACTTGTTGGCTTTTGAAACTGTGAATGATCCAGAACTTTTAAAAACCGTTGACCAAATCATTGCTGATGTTCGTCAGCATGGTGATGCTCATGTTCTTAAATTGACACAGCAGTTCGATCGACATCCAGCGCATCAATTCTCAGAATTAGAGCTGACACAAGAACAGCTGAAAGCAGCATTTGATGGTTTAAGTTCAGAAGTGCGTGAAGCCTTAGAACTTGCTGCGAACCGTGTTCGTGAATTTCACCAAGCACAAAAGCAAGACGGCTGGACCTATGTTGATGCTTTAGGAAATACCCTTGGTCAAAAGGTCACACCGCTGGACCGTGTAGGTATCTATGTACCAGGCGGTTTAGCTTCTTATCCGTCTTCTGTATTGATGAATGCTGTACCTGCGCATGTTGCTGGCGTGCCTGAAATTATTATGGTGGTGCCTGCGCCGAATGGTGATTTGAATCCATTGGTTTTGGCAGCAGCTTACTTAGCCGGCGTACACCGTGTATTTACCATTGGCGGCGCGCAAGCGGTTGCAGCATTGGCTTATGGTACAGAAACTATTCCATCTGTGGACAAAATTACTGGCCCGGGCAACCGTTTTGTTGCTGCAGCAAAACGTGCAGTATTTGGTCAAGTCGGTATTGATATGATTGCAGGGCCATCCGAAATTTTGGTCTATGCCGAAGGTCAAAACAATGCTGAATGGCTGGCAATGGATTTATTGTCACAAGCGGAACATGACACTGTGGCTCAAGCGGTATTTATTACGCCAGATGCAGAACTTTTAGATCAAGTTGAGCAATGGATTGAAAAGCATTTAGAAGCGTTACCAAAAGCGGATATTGCGCGTACTTCAATCGAAAACCGCGGCGCATTGGTTTTAGTCAAAGACCGTGCTGAAGGCGCCGAATTGATTAACCAAGTTGCGCCTGAACATTTGATGCTGTGCTTAGATGAAGCACAGGAAATGGCTGAAGATATCCGCCATGCCGGCGCGATTTTCATGGGTCGATATACACCGGAAGCGATTGGTGATTATTGTGCAGGTCCAAACCACGTGTTGCCAACCTCCGGCACAGCGCGTTTCTCATCACCGCTCGGTGTTTATGATTTCCAAAAGCGCTCAAGTTTAATCATGTGTTCTGAAGATGGCGTGAAAACTTTAGCGAAAACGGCTGATACATTAGCGCAGCAGGAAAACTTAGATGCGCATGCGAGATCTGCGAGATATCGTTACCAGTAATAAAATATAGACTAGGTGAAAAACTTAGTTTTCCAAAACTATAAACCTCTCCCTAACCCTCTCCTGAAAGGAGAGGGGAAATCTCATAAAATGAATATTCCTCTCCCTGAACGAGCTTTAAGGATTCCTTTAAAGCGAAGTGCAAGAGAGGTTAGGAGAGGGTGAAAAAGAGCAAAATAAAATGCCAAATATTACCTCTGAACAAATGCGTTTTTGGAGCCCTGATGTACGTGAATTAGAACCGTACACACCGGGTGAACAGCCTAAAATCCAAAATATTTTAAAACTCAATACCAATGAAAACCCATATCCGCCATCGCCAAAAGTGGTGGATGCAGTACAAAAAGTATTGGCAAATTCTGCTGATGTTTTACGTTTATATCCAGATCCAGATGCGTCTGAGTTAAAGCAAGCGATTGCAAAACAGCAGCATGTACCTGTTGAGCAGGTCTTTGTCGGCAATGGCTCGGACGAAGTGCTGGCGCACATTTTTAAAGCCTTTTTTGTGCAAGAGCTGCCGGTTTTGTATCCAGATATTACCTACAGTTTTTATCCGGTTTATAGCCAATTTTTTGGCATTGCGGCCAATACTAAAATTATACCGCTCAATGATGCCTTTGAAATTGTGGTGGATGACTATAAACAGCCGAATGGCGGCATCATCATTACCAATCCGAATGCACCAACCAGCATTGCTTTAGGTTTGTCTGCAATTGAGGAAGTGCTGCAAGCTAACCCGAATTCAGTGGTTGTGATTGATGAGGCGTATGTCGATTTTGGTGCGGAATCTGCTGTGGCTTTGGTTGCCAAATATGAAAACCTTGTGGTTTGTCAAACCACGTCTAAGTCGCGTTCATTGGCCGGTTTGCGTGTCGGTTTCGCGATTGCGCAGCCGCATTTAATCGCAGCGCTTGAGGCGGTCAAAAACAGCTTTAACTCTTATCCGATGGACCGTTTTGCGATTGCAGCAGCCGTGGCGTCATTTGAGGATCAAGCCTATTTTGAAGAGCAAAATGCCAAGGTGATTGCGAGCCGTGAAAAACTTGTAGGTCAGCTGTCTGAGCTGGGCTTTAAGGTATTGCCGTCTGCGGCAAACTTTATTTTTGCCTCATTGCCAAATAAAGATGCAGGTGAGTTGGCTGCTGAATTACGCGAACGCGGGATTATTGTGCGTTACTTCAATAAGCCGCGGATTAATCAATTCCTACGTATCACCATTGGTACAGATGAACAAAATCAGCGCCTTGTGGATACGCTTAAAAACGATATTTTGGCTTGATTGCTGCAAGCTACTATAAATTTAAATCTACCCTAATCTTCCTTTCGAAAAGGTGAGAAGCACTGCTTCGCAAGGGGAGGGTTATAAAAAAGCGATTCAATTGAATCGCTTTTTTTGTTTAATCTTCCGTATACCACGTGTTTAACAAATCCAGCATCGCTTCGACTTTATCAAAGCATTCTTGATATTCAGCATCGCAATCAGACGCGATGGTGATTCCGCCACCTGCCCACAGCGAAACCTGATCTTGGTATTTTTGAATAGAGCGGATTAAAATATTCCAAGAGCCCGTGCCATCGTGATTAAAATAACCCATCGAGCCGCAATAGGCGCCGCGCGGGGCGCCTTCAAGTTCTTCAATGATTTGCATCGCACGGATTTTGGGTGCGCCGGTAATCGAACCGCCTGGCAGGGCAGACATCAGAACTTCAAAAGGGTTTACATCTGTTTTCAGCACGGCCTCAACTTCACTGACCATGTGATGCACTTGGTTAAAACTTTCAATATCAAAAAGTTTAGGTGTTTTTACAGAACCTGTTTCAGCATAAACACTCAAATCATTACGCAGTAAATCGACAATCATGACATTCTCAGCCATATCTTTTTCAGATGATTTTAACCATTGTTTTGACTGCTCATCTAAAACTGGGTCTTCATAGCGAGGCATCGTGCCCTTGATTGGTTTAGTAATAATCTTGCGTTCAGGCTTAAAATCTATAAAAAGTTCAGGCGAACAACTTAAAATTTCAAAATCATCAATACGTAAGTAGCCTGAATATGGTGCATCAGTCAGTGACCAAAATTCTTGAGCGGTATCTAAGAGTGAACCGTTTGCTTGAGCTGTGAACTCTTGGGTTAAATTAATTTGATAGCAATCGCCTGCCTTAATATATTCCTGCACTAGATCAAAGGCTTTGGAGTAGTCTGACTTGGACCATCTTGCAGTACATTTTTGCGTTAATTTAAATCGATCTTGAGCGATCTCTGTTTGAATGAACTGATCAATGTAGTCGTAAATCCTAGCTGCAGAATGATCTGAACTATAAAAATACCAACCATCATCCTCTAATTTTAAAAAATTGGAAAATTGTCCTAAAAACAAGCGAGGTTGGGCTTTGGCGTGCAAGGAAATCTGTTGCTGCGCTGCATAATCATAGCTAATAAAACCAGCCCAGCCCCCAGAAAAACCGCTGCCTAAGTTTGAACATAAATCTTGGAAGGCAATATTTTGCAAGGGCTGAGTATCAGATTCCTCATATTGATCTAAATTGGTACGGACATAAGCTTTAAGTTCATCATTCTTCAATTGTTGATATTGATTTGCCAAAAAGCAAATAACAGGTTGATTTTGATCTTCTAAAAAAATCACATGTGACAAGGGTGCAAGCGCTTGCAAAATATTTTGAGCACTAACATTTTGTTTGAGAATAAATTTTTTAAAAGAAAACGGTTTTTGCATCAACAGAGAAATTAAATTTAAAGACTAAAATGGATTTTATACCATTCCTAATTCATTTGGTTTGCAAATACCGTTTATCGGTAAGAATTAGATTGCGACCAACAACAGTTGAACAAATTTCAGCTTGGATATAATTTAATCGAGCGAGCAAACAACTCAAGGAAAGATTTAGCAGTTGTCACAAAATAATATTACAGCTGAATAAATCGAGTGGTTGAAAATCAAAAAAAATAAATACTCTTGGGAGAGTACCGTATGAAAAATTTCACTAAATTAGCTCTAGTTTCTTCAATCGCATTTAGTGCGAATGCTATGGCTATGCAAGCAATGGACGATGCTGCACTTAGTTCAACCACTGGTCAAGATGGTATTAACATCGGGATTGGTATCTCTAAAATTGAAATTGAAAAACTTTTCATTCACGATAACGACGGTTTAACGGATACAGCTAAGGGCGGTACAAGTACTGCTGGTGCGATCGTTATTCAAGGTAACAAGAAAGCTGGTGATCCTTTAGAAAATAAAGGTATCGTTATTGGTGCAAACTATGATAACGGTGGGGCTTATCTTCTAGCTTCTCGCAATTTAGCTGATTTACGTATCGATACTGATGCGGGTACTGGTGCAAATGGTGCATTCATTAACATCGCAGCTGATGTTTCTGGTTTAGATATCAAAATCGGTGAAATTGGCGTAACAGCATCTGGTACAGCGGGTACTACAGGCATTCGCCGTGGTGGTGACGATAACAACTACAATGCAATTTTATCTGGCCTTTCTCTAAAAACGGGTCCAATGACTGCAAATGTTCAGTTGGGTGCTGCTCCACAAGGTGCAATGATTAAACTGAGTACGACAATGGTTGGTGGCTTAGAAATTAAAGATCTGGGTATCCTAGATGCATCAACTAAAACGGCTACACGCGAAGCAGGTGAAATCTTTATCGAAAGCATCAAAGTTGCTGATGCTAATAAAACTGACTTAACGATTAACCAAGATGTTCGTGTTTATGGTAAAGAAGGCACAAACAATGGTTATATTCAAATGGTAAGCAACTCTGGTCCAATTGATAACTATGTGAAAGGTATTCATTTAGGAAGTAAAGACGCTGGTTCAATTGGTGATATCGAAGTTCAAGGCTTACAAACGTTCTACAGCCCAGCAATGGGTGTATATAACCAAGGTTCTGTAATTACAATTTCTAGTAAGTAATTTAGAATAAAAATAAGGCGCGTGTTGATCACGCGCTTTTTTTTACAAAAAAGTGCGGAATGACCCAATAAAGCATAAAAAAATGCTGTTTTTTTATAAAAAAAAAGGTATCTTGCATAATACATGGATGTAGAGCAATAGCTCTAAAAAATAATGAAAAAAGGCACATCATTGCCGATAACTAAAAGTTAGAAGATATGTTAGAGATAGCAGTAGGCTCGGCATTGATGTATTACTTTGCCAAAGAGTCCTTTGATTTAAAAGAAAAGCCAGTCGGAACAGTTCACTATACCGAAACATTGGATTCACGAAATGATTCCTTTACTCGGATGCACCGTGAATCTGTAAAAATTAAACCTGCCATAGAAGATCAATTTCGAGGCATCGTTCGGCAAGCTTATGACTACAGTTGTGGTTCAGCAGCCTTAACCACTTTATTAAATGGTTATGTCGGGACACAGCTAACTGAGCAACAGACCATGAATGGTTTGCTGAAATTTGGTGAAACTGAAAAAATCATCGAACGTCGAAGTTTCTCCTTATTAGACATGAAACGTTTTGTCGCTGCTGTGGGGCTAGACAGTGGGGGCTACAAAGGTGAGTTTTCAGATCTAGTTAAGCAAGGTCAGCCTGCGATTGTTCCTATTTCATATGCTGGTTTTAAACATTTTGTGGTTTTTAAAGCCTATAAAGATGGGCGTGTTTATGTTGCAGATCCAGCACTGGGCAATATCAGTTTCGATGAAGTTAGATTCCAAGAAATATGGGAAAACAACACATTATTCTTAATCAACGTTGCGCCTGAGCAACGTAAAAATTTATTAGCTTTGCAAGATTCAGACTTGCGACATGTTGAAGATGCAACCGTGAACCGTTATGCATTGGTTGATATTCAATATCCGCAGTTTTACATGGAAAAAATTGCAGACAAGGCATCTACGATACGACTTGATAAAAACATGAATGAAGAGTCGGAGTCTTATGGTAAATCGAATTATAACTTTCTAAGGCTTTACTACAAGAGTAAATAATTAGATGAAAGCGTATAACAAAGTGTCAGGATTAAAAAAATAACAACGGTGGGAAGGAACATGAATCGTAAATGGATGAACAAAACACTACTAACCATGAGTATTCAGGTGGTGATGGGGGTTGCCTATGCAGCTGAAGAGCCAAGCCTTGGAGAATATGACCCAGTTGAACAAGAGACAGTCGTAGAAGAGTCTGTATCTCCTGCTATTGTAAACCAAGCTGATACTGCACAAGAAGCTGCTGCCGAGTCTGAAATTGGACAGTATGAATCTGTTGAAGAGCCAGTACAATCTGAGGCACCACAAGTCGAAAGTGCTACTGCCACTGAAAAGGCATCGACAGCACTTCAACAGCAAGAGGGTGATGCGAGTCAAGAAGCTAACTTACAGGAAGTATTTAGCTCGAATGAACGTCAGTATTCATTGATTAAAAAAGGTGAAATATCATCTTTTTACGATATCGATTATACCTATTACCGTGATACTCAACTTGATATGGAAATGGCACAAGGCCAACTTTATCAACTCCGTGTACAAGAAAATGCAACACACTCAATGACCAATACATTTACCGTGCAATACGGTGTAATGGACAATTTGACATTCTCTGCATCTGTGCCTTTAGTGGCGAAAACTGATTTATTAAAAGATACTTCAACTGCTGGATTAGGGGATATTTCTTTAGGCGCACGTTGGGAACCCTTCCCATTGAAGCAAGGTCGTTTACCACTGATTTTATTTGGTAACTTGTCTACGAAAACAGGTGATAGTCCATATGAAGTCAACGCGGTAAATGATCTAGCAACAGGTAAAGGTTACTATTCGGCAGGTATCGGTGCGAGTACGCGTAAATATATTGACCCCGTTGTGTTGTTTGCATCTGTCTCAGCCAACTATGGTTTCAAAGAAACGGGTTTAAACCAACGTCGTGGTACACGTGTCATTGAAGAATTTGAACCGGGAATTAGTGGCGGTTTTGCATTCGGTTTTGCATACTCGTTTAACTACGATGTTTCCCTCACCATGTCATATCAACAAAGTTTCAATACCGGCGCTGAATTTACGTATAGCAGTGGCGAATCCTATTCACCTGCAGACCAGACCAGCTCAACTCTAGCGATTTCTTTAGGTGTACGTGTATCTCCAGATACGATTGTGAATGGTACGGTGGGGCTAGGTTTAACTGAAGATGCACCAGATGTGTCTTTAGGACTGTCTTTCCCGTTAGATATCCTAGGTTTTGGAAAAAAACTTCGTTAAGAGGGCTGTCGTATGCGTAAAATTCGACTCAGCCCACTTGTTAGTGCGATCGTTTTAACGGGCTGTTCTAGTGCTGCTTTTGCACAATTGGGTACCAACCTTTCAGTTGATGTAAGGTCACTTGCATTAGGTAATGCAGTGACTGCTGATCCTCCGGGGATTAGTGCCGTGCATTTTAACCCTGCAGCATTAACCAAAATTGAAGGTTTGCAAACCGATATGCAGGGGATCATTGCAAACTTTGATATTCAACGTGAATTTACCGTTCCTGCGGGTTATAACGTCTTTGGTTATTCTGATGACCCAATGGTCTGTAATGATGGCCCTGAAGTAACGGCAGATATATGTACGGACTTTAAAGATAAGGTTTCTGGTGATGTTGAATATGCATCCCTATATGTACCTGTCTTAAAAAAGATGGTGGATTTTGGTGCCGGACAACCCATTGCCGCGCCAACGATGGGAATTGCCTACAATCCACCAGGTTCTAAAGCAACATTTGCATCAGCCGTTTATGCGCCTTTGATTGCGGGTTTTGGTGCTGAAAATGGCAACCCAGGTAATTTCATGGGGCAACAAGTTGCTCTAGAGCGTATTACTTATCTATCGCCAACTGTGGGTTATCAAGTTAGTGATGAGTTATCGATTGGTGGTGGTGTAGGGATGTCCTATCAAGCCATTGGATTGAAATCTGACCTGCGATTTCCCAATGAGTTGATCGGCATGTTAAGGATGATTGATGAAGTCGTCTGTACGCCATTCAAAGAAAATTCGGACATTATTACCGACATCTTGCTATTGGGAATGTGTAATACCGAAGAAGGGATGAATCCATTTGGCAAATTTGGTCAGATGGAATTGGCTTTAGAGCAGTCACTGAGCCCAAGTTATAACTTAGGGGTTTTGTGGGAGCCACGCGAAGATTTTAGTTTTGGTATGGTGTACCAAAGCGCTGCGAAAATGCGCATGAAAGGCCGTTATCGCATTCATAATGCAAAAGCGCCTCAGGAGATGATTAAGGGATTAATGTCATCTCCAACAGGTCAAATTTTAGCTGCCATTTTAGGTTTCCCAAATGCCGTGCCTAACTCGGAGTCGGGTTTGGTTTCGATGGATTTTGAGTATCCACAGCACGTACAGGCCGGGATCAAGTATAAGGTCATGCCTGATTTACAAATCAATTTTGATGTGGGCTGGACCGATTATCGTGCTTGGGACAAATTCCGTTTTGAATTCGACCGTCAAATTTCAGCGCTGAAAATTGCAAAATTATTATCTGAAAATGTGACCGATAATTCTTTGGCCTTACCTTTGAAATTTACATCGCCTTGGAACTGGGGTATTGGTATTGAATATTCTGCAACAGACCGTTTGAAATTACGTGCAGGCTATGAACCAAGGAGTACCTCTATTCCTGATGGTAAGCGAAATACCATGGTCCCAATTAATGGTGCGCAGCTCTTTGGTATGGGGATTGGATATCGTTTTGATGCAGATACGGATTTAGATTTATCAATCGGCTTTTTACGCAGTAAAGATAACATTCCAGCGAATACTAGTAGTCTTGCAAACTTAACCGGTGTGAATAACTTACTTTTAAACCCATATGCTGGACTGAATGTAAAAACCGATACGAAAATCACCATCCTAGGATTAAATTACAGAACTCGTTGGTAGGATAAGCAGACAGAATGAAAAGGATTTTATTCATAAAAACGTTACTTGCACTGTCTGTGGTGCAAGTGTCGTATACCAACGCTGGGGCGTTTCATACCATTATTGGGCCAGATGGGCGCCCAATGGTGGTACAAGTGCAAGAAAAACCAGCAAAGAAACCTAAAGAAAGTCCAACTGCTAAAACGATAGACTCTCAACCTGTACAACAAATTATTCAACCATCCGTAAGCATTAGTCCGTCTCAAACCAAAACACCGATGACACGTCAAACGAGTCCAACAGCACAGGCTGTTGAACCACTAAAGTCTCAACGTTTAAGTATACGCGAGCCGGAAAAACGTGATGAAATTAAAGCTGTCACAGTAGATAAAATTAAAGACGTCTCAGGGGGTAAAGTTCCCAAATCTGAAAAGTCAGTACAAGCGTCAGATATTTCAGCAAAAGTTGTACCTTCAACTACATGGACAGATAAGTTACAGCAATCAGAGCTAACCCAACCTCGTGAAGCGTATCAGTCCAAAGTTCTAGCTGAAAAAGATAAATCTATCGTCGACAAAAAGCTCCTTACTGAGAAAGTAGTTAGCACTGATCAATCCGTACAAATTTCAGGTGAAAACTTAGAAAATCATCCTTCAAAACAATCGGCTAAGGCAAAACAAGAGCAAGGCTTTTCGACGATGGCTGGTGAAAAGTATGTCAATAATGAATATCTTGAAGATAAAGAGTTTAACTTAGAAGGCAAAAAGCGCTTTTACACCATGCCCGAAGGCGTTATTGATAGCAAGATGGGGCAAACGCGGATGCAAACCATTGAACGTGAAAAAGGTGTCAGTCGCTCCGTCATTGATAATTTATTTAAACGTAATCAACCCGAAGATACAGGCCCAATCACTTTAGCCACATCATATTATCGGGTGTCACAAGCTGACACCATTCAAGGTTTAGGTCAGCAATGTTTTTCGAATAAAAAAATGAAGAAAGCCAAAGAGCTCGACTTAGCTCAAGATATTAACTTATGGCCTCGAGCACCATTATCTGACGAATTTGACTATGAAGTCGTAAAACTAAAATCACCATTACAAAATATTCGTATACATTCATTTGCATCCAAAGTACAAAATCCTACATTTTATTGGCCATTTGCGGTATTTTTAGACAAAAATGGATGTGTCATGGAAGGCGCAGGTGGATTCAAAAATAACCAAGGTGAAGCGGATCATCTTTACCATGAAAAAATTGAAGGCGTGATTCAAGTGCCTAAAGGTAGCCAGTATTTATTCTTAACGCCTTTAGCAACAGCAATTGACGTCGATGACCGCGTATTAACCAATCAAGGCCAACTTAAATTAACAGCAATCCGTTAAGGACATAAGAAAGAGAATTAGGATGAAAAATAAAATTTTATTACCGTTTGCTTTAACGGCATTGGTTGCAGCGCTCAGTGGCTGTGGCGGTGAAAGTGCAAATGTGAATCCTGAAATTTATGATACCAGTACGACCAATGGTACTTGTAAAAGTAATACCGAAGGCTGTGTTGAGTTCGTTTTAGATTATCCAATTGAAGGTCTGAATTTTAATTGTTCGAGCGACGTTAAAAATACCTACATTACTTTATTTGATCTAAAAGAAGGTGTTTCGACAGGTGCCTGTAAAATTGGCGATACGGTGACTTTCTTTGTCCAAGGTGAAAAATCACGTCGAATTGATTTGGGTAAAGTAGATTTGAAACAAATTTCAAATGTAGCCAGTGGCACGACACCCCCACGTTTGACCTTATTGGATTTGGCTGCCGGCATCGCGGGTAAACCTGCTGCAACGATTTCAAATACCGACGCAACAGTTAAAGTGGCCATGCGTTTAGCCAAAATTATTCAAGCCTTGGCTTTGAAAAATAATAGCGCAGTTACAGCTACAGATATCCAAGCGGTTTATATTAACAATGCAGATAAAGTATCGATTGATCAAATCACTCGAAATGTCGCGACAGCAGATTTCAGTATCAGTTCAGATACGGAATTTAATGACTTGTTTACACCTTGGCTAGACCTGTCCGAAGTCAGCAATGAAAATGCATTTACCTTAGTTTCAAAACTCATGAATATCTCAACGGCTGCGGTATATCAGCCTGAGTTTGCGTTATTTTCAACTGATGGCGTAATTACCAATGCCAGTGGTTCAAATGGACTGGTCGGCTGTGACAAAAATGAATGTTTGCCGACCGATAGTTCAAAAGTCAATTTATTTGGTCATTTCATGTTAATGACGGACCGCCAAGGTATGACGTTTGGTAGTGGTTTACAGTGGAAGGGCAAAGTTGATCAACAGTTGAGTACCATTGGTGGTGTGAATGTCTTGCTCTTGACGCAGGTTCGACCAACACGTTTAACAGCAACGCCACAGGACAATTGGATCGATCCGCTTACCAAGCAAATTGATAAACCTGGCATTCTGGGTTTCCGTTTTGATGCAGAAGAAGCCAACTCTGGCCCTTTGATTATTAAACAAGGGACGCTACTTGCCGACAAAATGGTGGTCGGTACAGGTGGAAGTTTATATAAAACGTTAATGGCTAAAAAAGATGATTATGTTCTGACGGCCGATGATAAGAAAAAATTAGGTCTTTGGGAGCAAAACATTAACCAAGTGCAATTTAAAGGCACGATGGATTTATACAAGCTTTATCCGCTGTCGTATTTAGACAAAAAAGTCTTTAAGTCTGTTGAAAATGTTGCTACTGGACAAAATTATATCTTCCCGTTGTATGCAGATTTAACCTTTAAATTTACCGATACTTCGATTAAAACAGTGAAATTGGGTGTGGTGATTGACCGTAATGGTGATATTCGCACAAATATAAAATCTGGCGTGCCAGACGATGTATTTACTCGTCAAGATAGCCAAATTGTCGACTTGTCTACACACGCGACGGAAGGCTGTAGCGGAAAAGATGTGCTTGACCCACTGTTAATGAAAGATGACAAAGGTGTACAGCAATATCGTATCGGAACGACAACCCGTACCTTTACGCCTGAAGGAAATATCAATCCAAATACCATTTCGATTCGTATGATTTTAGCTGACCCATATTTCCATACGCTTGATGGCGCGCTGATTGGAATGAACTCAAGTGTGAAAACTTCAGCGGATACATCAATGGTTGTAGGCGGTGCTTTAGTGCAGTTACACAATATGATTAATGCCAATGCAGGCACACGTCCCTCTGGCGTTGCTTTGACAGATTCGGATAATAAAGTGGTGAAGTGGGGGAATAGTTTGGCCAGCTTTAGTTATATTTATAGCTTAAAGAATCCAAATGATACTGCTGCGGCTCAAACGGCGAAGTTAAGCGGTGGTGATATTTCTTTAGAATTGGCCCCGTGTTACACCATCAAGGCTAAATAATCTTCAAATATGAGTAAAATAAAATAGCCCATCAGTGATGGGCTTTTTTAATCATGCGGCCAGCAAATTAACCTGTGTGATCGAGTCGCGTACCAAGGGTTTCGAGATGCATTTCAAACTGACCTGTTTTGCGGTCAGCAAAATAATGCCGCAGCGTTCTTTCCACACTAGGAAAGGCTAAATCATCCCAAGGAATATCTTCTTCGCTAAATAATCGTGATTCAATGGTTTCATCACCCGCACCAAATTCTCCATTGATTAATTCAGATTTGAACAAGGCATAAATTTGCCCAATACGGGGAATGTTATACATGCAATACAGTTGCTCAATGTTGACTTCTGCTTCGGCTTCTTCGCGAGTCTCACGTGCTGCGCCTTGCTCCATTGTCTCATAGAGTTCCATATAGCCAGCGGGTAATGTCCACAGCCCATAGCGTGGCTCAATCGCTCGACGGCAAAGTAAAACTTGATTGTCCCAAACGGCTAAAGCACCACAAATGACTTTAGGATTCACATAATGAATAAACCCACATGCGGTACAAATACGGCGTATCTGATGATCTCCAAGCGGGATCGCTTCTTTTGTTTTTTGTCCGCAGTTTGAGCAAAAGTTCATATTCATCGTCATGGATTGTGTGAACCGTCAGAATAACTTAAAAATAAAACTTTGGCATCATTTCTAACCAGCTTGGCCGAAATTCAGCTATGATGAAAACAAGATAATTATAAGGTTGTAATGTGGATGGATAAGGGTTTATTGACTCAGCGATTGCAGCAAAGTTTACGTTTTTCTAAGCGTATTCAACCTGCGCATGCTGCTGTATTGATTGCGATTACCCAAGAAGATAATCCACGTATTTTATTGACCCGCCGCTCGCTCTATATGAATAATCATGCCGGTGAAGTGTCCTTTCCCGGTGGCAAACGTGATGCCCAAGACACCAGTAATATCGTGGTGGCGTTAAGAGAAGCTCAGGAAGAAACGGCTCTAAATCCATTTGATGTGCAGCTTTTGGGTGATTTACCGATGCAAAACGCTCGGAATGGGATGTTGGTTAAACCGATCGTGGGATTGATCCCACCTGACGTAAATTTAATACCTCAACCAACTGAAATTGACCGTATTTTTTTTGCATCATTAAGACAGCTTTTAGAAACACCGCCAACGCCATATGAAGTTCGTTTTGCCCACCAATCGCTTTATTTTCCCAGTTTAAGAATCGAAAACGAAATCGTATGGGGCTTGACTGCACGGATGCTGATTTCCTTATTTCAATATGGTCTGAATTATCAAAAAGAATGGCCTTTTTTATTAAATTCTCCTTCATTTCATTTGGGCCGTGAGCCATAAATCATTTTTAGAAAGTCAAAATAGGATGTTTGATCATGTTGTACAAATTTCAAGGATATAGCCCGAAAGCCACGCATCAACCTTGGGATGGTTGGGTTGCAGAAAATGCAACGGTCATTGGGCAAGTTGAATTAGGCCGAGAAGTGAGTGTCTGGTTCGGAGCCGTCATTCGAGGGGACAACAGTCGTATCAAACTGGGTGATTTTACCAATGTACAAGAAAATGCGGTGCTGCATACCGATGCGGGCATTGAAATGATCATTGGCGATTATGTCACGATTGGGCATCAAGCCATGCTACATGGATGTACCGTAGGAGATAATAGTCTGATTGGAATCAATGCCGTGGTTCTAAATCATGCTGTGATTGGTAAAAATTGCATCATTGGTGCGAATGCTTTAATTCTAGAAGGGAAGGTGATTCCGGATAATTCTGTTGTGATGGGGTCACCGGGTAAAGTTGTTAAGACTTTAGATGAACAAGCGGAAGCACGTCTAAAAATGAGTGCCATGCACTATGCCGCTCATTTTAAACATTTTACTCAACTCGAAGTCGCTGAACTTTAGAACGCTATATATGGCAAGCAAAAGAGCCTCGACGTTTGTCGAGGCTCTTTTTATAGATTAAATACAGAAAGCGCTGTGTCTGAGGTGGAAAATCTCGCGAACTGCGATGGAGTGGAGTATCATATTCAACGTTTTTTAAGATTAAATTTAATTAAGGTTGCGCATGAAATTACTGGCATTGGAAACTGCCAATGAGCAGTGTTCCGTCTCGATTGTAGATGAAACTCAAGAGCTTTATTTTCAACTCGATTTACGGGCAAAAGCGCAGACGCAAACCATTCTCCCAATGATTGAGCAAGGGCTTAATCAAACTGCTATTGAGTTAGCGGATTTAAATGCAATTGCATTTAGTCGTGGGCCTGGCTCATTTAGTGGTGTTCGTATTAATGCAGCGGTAACACAGGCTTTGGCATGGGCCAATGACGTACCTGTTGTTCCAGTCTCGACTTTGCAAGCTTTGGCTCAAGCGGCGCATCGTCTACATGGTTTGACTGAAGTAACAGCAGTCCTTGATGCTCGCATGCAAGAAGTGTATATCGCAAGCTATCAACTCGATGCCAATGGCATTATGCAGGCTGTAGATGAAGAACAACTATTAAGTTACGCAGATGCCACACCACAGATCAAATTTACTGTCGTGGGTTCTGGTAGTGAGCTCATTCAATCAGAACAAACACAATACAAAGACTTAAGTGCAACAGCACAAGATATTGCTACTATTGCCCGCGAAGCGGCGCAAAGAAAAGCATGGGTGAGTGCTGAACTTGCATTGCCCGTATATTTACGAGATAACGCCTGGAAGAAAATTTCAGAACAAGGCAAGCCATAATTAGGGTTATATATGGATCTTCTACTGCTGCTCAAAGCGGCAATCATGGGTATTGTTGAAGGTATTACCGAATTTTTACCGATTTCAAGTACAGGGCATTTAATTCTGGCTTCAGAATTAATGAACTTTTGGACCAAAGAAAAAAGTGATGTTTTCGTGATCGCAATTCAAATGGGTGCGATTGCGGCGGTGATTTATGAATACTGGGGCCGCCTGTGGGGCGCAGCAACCGGTATGGTGACGGGTGAAGAAAAAGGTCGCCGTTTAGGTTTTGGCTTAATTCTCGCTTCGATTCCAATCGTGTTGATTGGTTTGACGTTTGGTCAGACGGTGAAAGAACTGCTGTTCAATAACATTGCGATTGCTATGGGGTTGATTATCGGTGGTTTGATCATTATTTGGATCGAAAAAAATCCACCGCAAGTGCGTGCCAAAGAAGTAGAAGATTTAACCATTAAAGATGCGATTTGGATTGGTTTAATTCAAGTTTTGTCTTTAATTCCAGGGACTTCACGTTCAGGTGCGACTATTATTGGTGCCATGTTCTTAGGGGTTTCTCGTAAAGCAGCCACTGAGTTTTCATTCTTTTTGGGTATTCCGGTTATTGTCGGTGCAGGTTTGCTGGATTTATATCAAAGCTATGATGTATTTCAAGGCACTCAAGATTGGACTGTGATTGCAGTCGGTTTGATTGTTTCGTTTGTCTCGGCATTACTTTTGATTCGTGCGCTTGTCGCTTATGTGGCAAAACGTGATTTCATGATTTTTGCGTGGTATCGAATTGTTTCAGGTTTATTGATTTTATTGTTCGCATTTACAGGCTGGAAATTATGGTAAGCGAAATCCGCTTATACACAGAACAAGAGTTTCATGAGAAAGCACAGCAGTATTCTGCTGTGCTTTCTTCACGTGGCGTATCTGTAAATATTGAATTAATTGAAAAATTAAACGCGCGTTTTTTACGTTTAAACCCTGAACTCAGTTTGTGTGTCGATGCAGATGGTTTGTGGTTAGCGGCCAATGGCATGAAGATGCAACCCGATTGGAAAGCAGAAGTGGGGCGTTTAAAGCGAGCATCCTTAAAGTCTGAGATGATTGCACGTGCGTGTAATTTGGCTGAAAAACCACAGCTTGTAGATGCAACCGCAGGGTTAGGGCACGACAGTCTCTTAATGGCACATTTGGGTGCTCATGTGACCCTTGTGGAACGTCATCCAATTTTATTTACCTTATTGGAAGACTCACATCAACGTGCGCAGCAAGATGCATTTTTAAGTTCGGTTGTAGCTCGAATTGAATTGGTCTTTTCAGATTCGGCAGACTATTTGAAAAATTTATCGACGACCAATCAAATCTTTGATGTGGTTTATCTCGATCCGATGTTTCCGCAGCGAGACCAAAACCAGCAAGCCGTCAAAAAGCAAGCTCAGGTCAAAAAACAAATGCAATTATTGCATTTGCTGTTACCTGAAGATGGCGAAATGGATTTAGGTGATAATTTACTGGATTTAGCACAAAAAATTGCTAAACGTGTTGTGGTTAAACGTCCACGATTGGCGGTTTTTTTAGCGAATCAAGAGCCACAACACCAGTGGCAAGGTGATGCTTGTCGCTTTGATGCATATTTCCAACATGATCTTGTGCCTTAAAATGATATTTGCTTCAATATTGTTCAAAGATTTGTTATATAGTTAAAAAATAGCATTGCTAAAAACGACATCAGGCATAAAATTATTTGTGCAATTAAGCGAGCCAAGGCCACCATCAGAACTCTATGATTGATTTCAAACCCTCCATCAATTTTTGGCATGATTTTAAAAGCAACCAAACTGCGGGGATGTGGTTATTTTTGGGGTCTCGTCGTTCTTTACAAATCGTTCGACCATCGATTTTACAATTGGTGTTTTGGGGGATTTTAGGTGGTTGTGCCAACAGTTTATTTAGTTGGCTCAGCACGGGGCGTATTGGCGAATTTAATGCCCAAGGTCTCATTAGCTACGCATTGTGGCCATTTATTGCTTTAATTGTGGGGATTTTCCTGTCACAACGTGTGAATAATCCACGGTTAATGTTGGTCCCAGCATTGCTCTGGTTGGTGCTTGATACGCACATCATGTTGTTTCAATGTTTGATTCAATATTTGGGAGATCTCGATTTTCTCCCATACTTTCTGTATGACTACATTCCAACGTTATTCATTATTCTATTTGTTTGGCAAAGTTTGGCTGTCGTTTGGGTGTTTTCACGTGAGCTGAAATGGCCATGGTGGGAGCGTGCACTGATTATGGGTGCGACGCTATTTACTTTGGTCGTGTGGCAAGTCTCAGTCAAAGATCAGCCGATTTGGAAAGTTGAAGAAGTTCCTCCAAGCTTTGCTGAAGATGCATTTTATGCACAAAGCCGTTTGCTCAATAAATCTTTAGACGCAGTGGAATATGGTGAATTTGCCCAATCCCATTGGTACTTCTTAGGGGTGGCAGGTGCGAGTTATCAAGATGTCTTTAAACTGGAAATTGAACGGATTAAAGAACAGTTTGATACACGTTTTGGCACCTATGGGCGTTCGGTTGAGCTTATCAATAACCCTGCAACGCGCACTGAAATTCCGCTGGCATCTAAAACCAGTATGGAGTTGGCACTGCGTCGTATTGGTCAGCAGATGAACCGAGAAAGTGACGTCTTATTTTTATATATGACCTCACACGGTTTACCGAATGTCTTTGAAATGGAAAATGCACCTTTGGATTTGGCGCAAGTCGATCCTAAATGGTTAAAAGAAGCCTTGGATGCATCCGGAATTCGTTGGCGTGTGATTGTCATTTCTTCATGTTATTCAGGCAGTTTTATTCCAGCACTGCAAAATGATAATACTTTAATCATTACTGCATCGGCAGCAGATCGTCAGTCTTTTGGCTGTTCGAATGAAGCTGAATACACCTATTTTGGCCGTGCGTTCTTTGATCAGGCGATGCGTGAGCAGACCAGTATTCAAGCTGCATTTAATGAAACCAAAGCGACTGTAGCGAAATGGGAAGCAGCGCAAGGTTTCGAACCTTCTGAACCACAGTGGTCGATGGGGAAAAACATGGCATTAATGTTGCCTCAATTAGAACAACGATTGTTCCCGCCGACGACTACTGCACCGGCTACGACGGTTACGCCTTAAAAGATCAAAAAAGTTTAGGATAAAGATCATGGAATTAGTACAACGAAATACCTGTTTTGCGGGTGAGCAGCGCATTTATCAATTGGATTCTTCAAGTCTAAAAACCCCAACAAAGTTTGGTATTTTTCTGCCAGAAGCAGCCTTGCAAGGCCAAGCGTGTCCTGCATTGTTTTATTTAGCGGGATTAACCTGTACTGAAGAAACCTTTGCTATTAAAGCGCATGCACAGCGTTTAGCTGCGCAGCTTGGCCTGATTTTAATCAGCCCTGATACTTCTCCACGTGGGGAACAGGTAGCGCAAGGCGATCATTGGGATATTGGGCAGGGCGCAGGCTTTTATATTAATGCAACGGAACAACCTTGGGCCGAGCATTATCAAATGGAACGTTTTCTTACTGAAGAATTGTATTCGCTGGTACAGGCTGAATTTCCGGTACAAAAAGGTGCGATTGGCATATTCGGACATAGTATGGGCGGTCATGGTGCATTAACTTTAGCGTTGAAGCATCCTGACCTGTTTAAATCGGTTTCTGCTTTTGCACCGATTTGTGCGCCGAGTCAGTGTCCATGGGGTGAAAAAGCCTTTAGTCAATATCTAGGTTCAGATCGTCAGCAGTGGCTTCAGCATGATGCAACAGCTTTAGTGCAAACAAAAGGGGCTTTGTTTAAAGCCATTTTGATTGACCAAGGCATTGATGATCAATTTTATAGCCAGTTAAATCCGGCGTTGTTTCAGCAAGCGTGTGAGCAAGTTGGGCAGCCACTCGAACTGCGTGAACATGCAGGCTATGATCATGGTTATTATTTTATTCAAAGTTTTATGGATGATCATTTGCAATTTCACGCTGTCCAATTGCAAACAGTAGTTCATTAATCTAAAAGCCAGTGGTTAAAAGTGTTGAGGCATAGCTTGCTTTGATATACGTATAAATAAAGCATGGTGATGAGCATTGCCATGCAAATGAATAAATTCGACATACCAAAAAAAATAATTTAGGGTACTTATGCAAAATTCACAAATTGAAACGCCGCTTCCGCCAGAGCTGCCCGTAATGAATCCACCGAGTCTATTTGGTGAGACAGAACAGGCTGATATTTTGGGACGAAATTATCATTTTAGGTTTAAAGGTAATGCGTCTGAATATTTCGGTATTTGGATCGTGAATATCTTACTGACGATTGTCACGCTTGGACTTTATGCGCCTTGGGCAAAGGTCCGCCGTTTACGTTATTTTTATGGTAATACTTGGGTGTTTCAGCGTCGTTTTGACTTTACCGGTTTGCCTACAAAAATTTTAGTCGGGCGAATCATTGCGCTAGTGGTCTATGGTGGTTTCTCTTTTGCTATAAATTATTCTTGGGAAGCTTTCTTAGCGGGCTTTGTCCTGATCTTCTTTGCGGTTCCTTGGCTTATTCGATCTACGATTCGTTTCCGCGCCCGTAACAGTAAGTTTAGTAATAGCCGATTCTTTTTTTCAGGGACGAATAAAAGCGCGTATTGGTGTTTTGTCAAATGTCTTGCGGTGGTTGTCTTTACCCTTGGTTTGTTTACACCAGTTGCGGTCTGGCTATATAAACGTGAATGTCTGAATCATTTGTATATGGGTCAGTTGAAATTTAATCTGAATAATACGTGGGGCGATTATATGCGTGCCATGTATGTGCCTTTATTTCTGTTTATTGGCTTTGGTGCATTGCTGGCAGTAATCTTTGCAATACTGTTTGGTAGTTCAGATGGTTTAAATGACGCATCTTATGTCTTCATCATTTTTGGGATGTATTTGATTGGCTATATGTTTATTTGGCCACTCACAGCTGCACGTATTTTTATTACCACTTGGAATAACACCACGTTGAGCCGCAGTCAGTTTCATACGGACTGTAATCAATGGCGTTATGCATGGATTGTCTTGAGTAATTGGTTGGCTAAAGTGATTAGCCTCGGTTTACTGACACCATGGGCAGTTGTACGACTATATAAATATCAGACTGAATCTTTGCACTTAATGTTGGTCGATGATCCTGACCAATTACACAATCAAATGCAGCAAGATCACAATGCGATTGCTGAAGAATTATCCGATATTTTTGACCTAGATATTTCCTTATAACGTAGGTGAATTACATGAAAACATCAGTAGTGAATGCAACCTATTATGATGGGAAAGTGTCAAAACCCTTTGTTGCTCAAATCAGTGCAGATGGGGAACATGCTGTGATTGTGCGTTATGGTCAAGACCTAGAACAAACGCAGCACTACACCTATCAAGATATGACGCTGATCGGTGCTTTAGGTGATATTCAGCCAGTGATCGAGTTAAAGGACGATGCTCGTTTAGAGTTTCATCAACCCTTGCCAGAGTGGTTTAATCTCGACGTAAAGTCGCGTTGGCATTCGATTTGGAAGTTGGAGCGTTCACCCTCCTTAATCATTTTTAGTGTGATTTTCGTGGTGGCTTTTGCTTTTCTATTGATTAAATGGGGCATTCCTGCGGCATCACATGTGGTGGCCAATCAACTGCCTGAGACAGCGTTAAAGAGTTGGGGGGATCAGGCGGAAAAATATATTATCGATATGACTGAACCCACAAAATTGCCACAAGCACGTCAAGACAAGTTGAAGCAAGAATATCAACAATTGGTGGCTGAAAATCGTCCTGCGAAGTTGTTATTCCGCGGTGGTGGCAGCATCGGTGCAAATGCATTGGCGATACCCAATAACACCATTATCGTGACAGATGAGTTGGTTAAATTAGCGAAAAATGATTATGAGCTCATAGGTGTACTTGCACATGAGCAGGGGCATTTAGTTCAACGCCATAGTTTGCAGCAAAGTTTGTCAGGTTTAGGCATCAGTATTATTTTGTTGATGATAACAGGAGATGGTTCAGATATTCTCACCAGTTTACCGGTAGCTGCGGTGGGTGCGAGCTACTCACGAGACTTTGAATCTGAAGCAGATTTATATGCCTTAAAACAACTTTCAAAACATCAAATTCCAACGGCACATTTTGCAAACTTCTTACAACGTATGGAAGATGAAGCTGATGGTGAAACAACAAAAGAGGAAGGTGCAAAGGATGGAACTGCCAAAGATCAGAGATCTTGGACAGATTTCTTTGAGTCACACCCAGCCACGAAAGCCCGTATTGATGCAGTCAGAAATTATCAATCACATCAGCATTGAGTGAAAGGAATTAACAATATGGCCACGTAGACTACGGTTCACGTTGCCATGTTGCACTGAGTTCTTCTCGCCCCATGCGGATCAAATGATCTAAAACCACATGTTCCAATTGATCTAGATTTGCACTTGGATCTTGGGCTGAAATCACCACATCTAAAAATGCAACTTGTGGTAAAAGACTGACCTCAGCAGAGGGCAGTTGAATCTTGAATGCAGTATTTTCTCCAATGAGCTGTTCATTGACTTCAAATTTATGTTTCCAATGATTGACTAAGCGCTTAGCAACACGTGCTGCTTGAGCGGTGGTGATTTGTGTTGAACTTTTCATAAATGCAATTTTATTATTAAGCCGTCAGTCCTTTAACTTAGCAAAGTACATAGATGCTCGTTAAGTCTAAATATGCAACGCTGTGTTTCTATCCCTGAGATCTTTATCCATATTAATCACTGATGTTACGTAAGCAAAA
Source organism: Acinetobacter sp. YH12040 (assembly GCF_013420005.1). Lineage (NCBI taxonomy): Bacteria > Pseudomonadati > Pseudomonadota > Gammaproteobacteria > Moraxellales > Moraxellaceae > Acinetobacter > Acinetobacter sp. YH12040. The sequence goes on along the minus strand of NZ_VOZB01000015.1, from coordinate 49,595 downwards.
AATAATTTTGCATTTTTTAAAATGATATTTAAGTCAATTCGACGGAGTCTTACATCTAGGACTTAAATAAAGGGATTAGCCTTCGGCTGGAGGTACTCTTACGAAACGATGTTTCTCATTAGGCAAAATGAGAAGCGAAGCTTCGCAAGGAAACCATCTTGCGGAGCAATGCTCCTCACCGCAAAACTCGCTCTCTAACGTCTATTTATTTAAAGTATTGCAAAAAAAAATTTGATGAGAAGTCGTGCTATCTCAAACAATTGCGGATGACGTTACCGCGTATCGTTTTTTATTTGAATCAAATTTCGCTTCTGATATTACTGCGTAACATCAGTTCATCCTAGGTTTTTTTGTTATAGAGATATCAATCATCAGTATCGAAAAAACGACTGAGGGCGTGGGCAGCGAATAGGGGGACAATTTGCTATAATGCGTCAATCACTCCCTTTTCAAAGCTAGGTTTTTCATGTCCAAGCCATTCTTAATCGCACCTTCAATTTTGTCAGCAGACTTTGCGCGCTTAGGTGAAGAAGTTGAAAACGTTCTAGAAGCCGGTGCAGATGTTGTTCATTTCGATGTCATGGATAATCATTATGTACCGAACTTAACTTTTGGTGCGGGCGTTTGTAAGGCATTGAAAAAATACGGCATTAAGGCGCCAATTGATGTACATCTAATGGTTTCACCGGTAGACCGTATGATTGGTGATTTCTTGGAAGCTGGCGCAGATATCATCACTTTCCACCCAGAAGCGACTGACCACATTGACCGCTCTTTACAGTTAATCAAATCTGGCGGTGCGCAAGCGGGCTTGGTGTTTAACCCTGCGACACCTCTGCATTATTTAGACTACGTTTTAGATAAAGTTGACCAAGTCTTGTTGATGAGTGTGAACCCAGGTTTTGGTGGTCAAAAGTTCATTCCAATGACCTTGGAAAAGCTGCGTCAAGCACGAAAAATTATTGATGCTTCAGGTCGTGATATTCGCTTAGAAGTGGATGGTGGTGTTACTCCAGCCAATATTCGTGATATTGCTGAAGCCGGTGCAGAAATGTTTGTTGCAGGTTCAGCGATTTTTGGTAAGCCTGATTATAAAGCTGTGATTGATGACATGCGTTCAGAGTTGGCAAAAGTGCATGCTCAAGAGGCTTAAGCCTTTGGGTATAAGTTATTCCTCGCTTGTGGATAACTATATGGATAACCGTATGGATATCTGTGTAGATAACTATATGGATAACTTGGATAAATTATAAACGATTGTGCATCAATGGTTTAATAATTAGACGTATTAAGTATAAAAAGGACTCAATTGAGTCCTTTTTTTATGGGGTAAAGTGTTTGAAATGCTGTATGTTTATTAATCTGTGGTAAATAATTAATCAGTTTAAAAAATAACTTTTATGTTTTAACAGGACGTTATGCGCTGATTTTTATGACAGCGCAATAAATTTAAAACTGTTGTGAATAACTGCACAATTAATTATGCTGTTAGCAACAATTGAGATAAGCTGCGACTGGCAAAACACATCATCGATCGCACTAGATAGTGCTTTTAGATATTTCTGAATGTATCGTTCATGATGGATAAATCGGTCGAGCTGCATGTCATGTTGATACAAATGTCATGTGATTGCATTTGAATCGTAAATAATATCTTCATGGTGTTTCATGTGGATTTCGGCTGAGCCGATCGCGTGATGTTTCTAAAGATGTGTTAATAGGGATATATTGTCACAGTGCATCATTGGGTTGAATTAGGAAACTAAATTGTTCAATTTTTTGCGTAAGCATCTTGGCTTTGCTTGGCTCATGGCGTTTGTCATGGGGTGGAGCAGTGTGGTCAGTGCACAGCAAAATTTTCAACATCAACAAATGATGACTGCGAATGCCCATCAGGCATCAGTTCATGCAGCACATACTGATCCTTCACATTTAAATATAGCAAATTGCCATCAAAATCAGCGGCAAGCTGTTCCAGAGCATGCAGCACATCATGGCAAGCAGACGACACCTGAAGTCATTTCAATGATGGACTGTCATCAATCTTTAGATTCGCCATCTGCACTGCAAGATGGTCAGGTGCATCATTCAACAACACAAAGTACAGACTGTCAGGACTGTACACTCGCACATTGCCAAATCAGTACCTCTTATGTCGATAGCGCCTTGGTCGCATTGCAGACCTTCCATGTGTATCAGTATGCAGAACCTCCTCGTTTCATTTTTGCTGGACAGCATTTAAAAGGCTTTTGGCAAGAAATTCTAAGACCTCCGCAAGCTTAACCTGAGTATTAAATACGTTTTTTCGTTATTTTATAAAGGTTAAGTCATGTCTAATTTATCTAAATCATGCCTCGTGCTCGGGGTGTGTCTGCTGTCTCCAACGTGGGCGTTTGCAGCCATTAAAGAATATCATCTGAATATTGATGAAAAGACCATCAATTTGACTGGTAAAGCGGTCAAGAAAATCAGCGTCAATGGTCAGTTTCCAGCGCCTTTACTGGAGTTTGAAGAAGGCGATGATGCGGTCATCCATGTACATAATCAGCTCAAAAAACAAAATACCTCGGTGCATTGGCATGGTCTATTACTGCCCGGTTTAATGGATGGTGTACCCGGTTTTAATGGTTTCAATGAAATTCAGCCCGACGGTAGCTTTACTTACAAATTTAAAGTCCGTCAAAGCGGAACCTATTGGTATCACGCGCATTCCAAAGGCCAAGAACAAGACGGATTGTATGGCGCTTTGGTAATTTATCCGAAAGGTAAACAAGCACTTGCCGCACATGAACAGACTCAACGTGATTATGTGGTCATGTTGTCGGATTTTCATGAATCATCTAGCGCTCAGATTATGGCAAATCTGAAAAAGTCTGCCGAATACTATCAAAATCAGCGTGAAACAGTTTCAGATGTATGGACGCAAATTCAACGAACAGGTTTAAAAAACACTTGGCAAGATCGTTCGATGTGGAATCAGATGCGAATGCTGAAAACGGATTTGTCTGATGTCACGGGTTATACGTTTTTAGTGAATGGCAAAACACCACAGCAGAACTGGACGGGGATGTTTAAGCCCAATGAAAAAGTCAGACTTCGTTTTGTAAATGCTGCGGCCATGTCGTTTTTTGATGTGCGCATTCCTCAGCTCAAAATGACGGTGGTCAGTGCAGACGGCCAAGCGGTCAAGCCGGTCAATGTCGATGAATTCCGAATTGGTGCTGCGGAAACCTATGATGTGATCGTAGAGCCTAAATCTGCGCACTATCAGATAGAGGCTGAGTCGATTGATCGGACAGGATTTGCGATAGGCACTTTACATGATGAAACGCAGCCTCAGCACTCAGGCATTCACATGCCAAAAGCTCGGCCACGCGCTTTGCTGACCATGGAAGATATGGGCCATGGTTCAATGTCGGGTATGGACCATAGCAACATGGGACATATGGCTACAGGTTCAACCCAAACTTCAGCAAGCCAACAAGCGAATGCTCATGAGCACAGCGCGCATACTGTCAATCCATCAAATATTCAGCCGAAACAAGTTCATGATCATGCAGCTATGGGACATGACATGGAGCATTCTCCAGTGACTGCACATACTACTATGCAACATCCAGAGATGCATAAACAGAACATGTCTGATTCAGCGCATGCCAATATGGATCATAGCGTGATGGATCATTCATCCATGAAACATGATATGCATACAGCGATGGAACATGCACAGTCTAAAGAGGAGAAGCAGGCAGTTGAAAATTCAGCAACGGTTATGGGTTGGGCCAATGCTTCAACACCTGTTGGTAATAAGGCACTGCAATATAGTGATCTAAAAGCGTTAACGCCACAGCCTGATACACGTGAACCGACGCAAGATTTAGTCATTCATTTGGGTGGAACGATGGAACGCTATATGTGGACCATGAATGGCAAAAAATTTAGCGAAGCTGAACCACTAAAAGTGAAATATGGTGAGCGAATCCGACTGAAATTTGTCAATGACAGCATGATGGCGCATCCGATGCATTTACATGGCATGTTTATGCAATTGGAAAATGGGCAAGTGTCTTCTGAAATGCCAAATAAACATACGGTGATTGTGCCGCCGGGGAAAACAGTGACGGCTCTGTTAACGGCCAATGAATTAGGGGAATGGGCGATTCATTGTCACTTGCTGTATCACATGTCCGCAGGGATGATGAATAAACTTGTGGTCGCAAATGTCGCGGAGAATACGAAAACAGCATCTGTGCCGAAAAAGGAGGTGTCTCATGCGCATCATTAAATCATGCACATATACAGTACTGAGTTTAGGTTTGGCATCGGTCACTCAAATGACCATGGCGCAAGATGCACATCACAGCATGTCGATGTTAGCTCAACATGAGTCGCATTCCTCACATGATTCGTCGCATCAAGTGATGCAAACAAGGATCGAATCGAACAAGATGGAGCATACTGCAGAACATGCAGAACATGCAGAACATGCAGAACATGCAGAACATGCAGAACATGCAGAACATGCAGAACATGCAGAACATGCAAAAGCATCATCTATTGCGTCACGTGCTGATTCTGCGCAGCACCCTGTTGATCATAAGCGTGAACATGGTGGACAGATTTATCAAGCGACTGAGATAGACAATCGATGGCTATATAATGTCGATGGCCGAGGAAGTTTAAAGACCGAAATTGAGAGTCGAATCGGGACCGATAAAAATAAGCTCTTTATCAAACTACATACCGATAAAGCAGAATCTCAAGATGCAGATTATGCGGCTCAATTGATGTATAGCCGTATGATCTCCGACTTTTGGGATGCGCAAATTGGTGCGCGTTATTGGGTCGATGAACATCAAGTGACGGACAAAGAACAGTTAGATGCTGTGGTGGGTTTGCATGGTCTGGCACCGTATTTCTTTGAAACCGATGCTTATTTATATCTTGGTGCAGATAAACAGGTCAGTTTTTCTTTAGAAACCGAACGTGATTTGCTGCTGACCCAAAAATTGATTTTAAAACCATATTTGAACCTAGATGTGGTGCTGAGTGATGACTCTGCTTATGCACAAAAAACAGGACTCAGTTCTGTATGGCTAGGGCTAGAAACACGCTATGAAATCAATAAAAAGCTGATGCCCTTTATCGATGTTGCTTACAGCTACGAAAAAGGAAATCAGCATACGGCATGGCAAGCTGAAACTGGAAGTGAAAAACACTGGTGGTATGGCGCAGGCCTTCGTCTGAAGTTCTAATAGAAAAATAGACCAAATAAAGAGGGCATCATCAACTGGTTTTGGTGGTGCCTTTTTTATCTCTGAATCTGTCCTTTGAAAAGATATGCCATGTTTTGGCGCAATTCATCTGCACAAGTTTTTTCCTTAACTGAATAACGCCCTGAATTTGGTCAAAAAATGTAAAGACTGCACTAAAATTCAGCATATTTGCTATACTGAGACAATATTAGGAGGAACGACCTCCCTTACATCTTTGTTCGAAGCCAGTAAGAAAAATCGTCAGGACGACCTGACTCTACTAATATGGAGGAAGGCATCATGGCCTGGGTTGTTCTAGTATTCGCTGGTATTTTTGAAATCGTGTGGGCCTATTCGATGAAGCTCTCAGAAGGCTTTACAAAACTTGGCCCAAGTTTAGTTACTTTATTTTTTATGATCCTGAGCTTTGGTTTATTGGCCTATGCCATGAAAACGTTGCCTCTGGGAACAGCTTATACCATTTGGACAGGAATCGGCGCGATTGGCTCATTCCTCGTGGGTATTTTTATACTCGGTGAGCCTGCAACTGCCATGCGGATGTTAGCCGCAGTACTGATCATTTCGGGTCTAATCTTGATGAAATTATCTTCAAGTTAATATGTTCTAAAGCACAGCGGTCATTGATCCCTGTGTTTTTTTTATGGGTAAAAATATGGCTTGGGTTTTATTAATTGTAGCGGGATTACTTGAGGTGGTTTGGGCCTATTGTATGAAAGTCTCTGAAGGCTTTAGCAAACTGACGCCAAGTATTTTGACCATTATTTTCATGATCGCAAGTTTTGCTTTATTGTCTTATGCAATGAAATCCTTACCGCTGGGTACAGCCTATACAGTGTGGACAGGCATTGGTGCAGTGGGTTCATTTATCCTCGGCATCGTTGTATTGGGTGAGCCTGCAAATGCCATGCGCATGCTAGCTGCGGTCCTGATTATTTCAGGACTAGTCTTGATGAAATTATCGTCCTCCTGAATAATGAAGTGCTGCGATTTCGAGCTTGGAGTATGTCATGCAATTTTCTTATCAGTTTTTAGATTCGCCCGTTGGACAACTAAAACTTGTTGCACATGAAACCGCATTGGTGGCCGTTCTTTGGGAAAATGAAAATCCAAATCGTGTGCGATTGGCGGCTTTGGTTGAAGATCTGCAACACCCGATTTTGCTCAAAACCGCACAGCAATTAAATGAATATTTTGCAGGTAAAAGACAGCAATTTGACTTGCCGCTAGACTTTGAAGGCACCGCATTTCAGCAACAAGTTTGGCAAGCTCTACTGACGATTCCTTTTGGAGAAACTCGCAGCTATAAACAAATTGCAGAGCAGATCGGCAATGTCAAAGCCGTACGTGCTGTCGGTGCAGCCAATAGTAAAAATCCAATTTCAATTATTGCACCCTGTCATCGTGTCGTGGGGGCGAATGGAAAATTAGTGGGTTTTGCGGGTGGTCTAGAAAATAAAGAAATATTGTTAAAAATTGAGAAATTACAATAAAATAGAAAATATAATTATTTAAATAATGAATCAAATTAATGAATATTTCTCAAATCTTTGCACCCTTCATTTCGACGTTGTGGTGGCTAATTCCATTGTTACTGATTGTGGGGGCAATCAAAGCATTTAAACCTTATTTAAAGGGGAAAATGGGGGAGTTTGCTGTCGCCGTTCATGTCAAACTTTATTTGAAAGACCATTATATATTGTTAAATGATTTGACCTTACCAGATGGCGAAGGAGCTACAACTCAAATTGATCATCTTCTGTTAAGCCCATTTGGTGTGTTTGTGATTGAAACTAAAAACTATAAGGGCTGGATTTTTGGGAGCGAGAGACAAAAACAATGGACGCAAAAAATTTATAAAAAAAGTTTTAAATTTCAAAATCCAATTCACCAAAATTATAAACATATGAAAGTGTTAGAACAGGTGTTGAGCGATATTGTGGATAAAGACAATATGCATTCTGTGATTGTTTTTATGCCTGAAGCAGTGTTTAAAACAGAGATGCCGTCGAATGTTTTTCGGGGTACAGCTTGGGTGGACTATGTTCAAACCTTTCAGCAACCCGTGGTCTCTGAAATGAAACTTAAACGAATACAGTTGCGTTTAGAAAAAGAAATTTTAGAAAAATCGTGGAAAACAAATCGACAGCACGTTGAAGATTTAAATCAACGGCATAATTCATAAACTTCCTGTATGCTGTGGATTGTGAACAGTATCTGAATGATAAAAATAGACGGACAATAACAATGAACGACACGCTTCAACACCTTTATGAATCGACTTTAGATCATCCTGAGCAATACCAAGACTTTTATCAGCAACTTTTATCCAGCCAAGTGTATTGTTTGGGTGAGCGTGATGCTGAGCAGCATTTACATTTTCAATTGATGGAAACGGAGCAAGGCGAGCAAGCCATTCCATTTTTTCTGAGTCTTGAGATGCTACAACAGGATGTTGGTGCAGATGCAGAGTTTGTCATGATCAGTGCTGAAAAATTATTTGCGATTACCAAAGGCGCAAGCTTGGTGATGAACCCGACTTCGGAACATCCTAAAGAGTTCTTGGCAGATGAGATCGACGCAATTTTAGAGTTTGCCAAACAACAAAGCCTTTGAACACTGTAGGTGTAATCAAAGGCTCTGCGGCTACGCTTAGATAGGTGTTTTCACACTTTTTCATTTTCATATTGGGCGATGTGCTTTAAGACTTACATACCGGCTTTGAGTTTTTGCACGATTTCATCAAGTGGTTTGACACGTTTTACTTCATCCCAAAGGAGTTTGGCTTCTGGATAGTGCTTCGACATCATGCCGAGCCATTGTTTATAACGACCGACCATATTCATTTCTTTTTTATACGAGCCATTTAAGAAACGAATTTGTAATCCAAGTAGTTCATGCCATGTAATCAGCGGTTCATCGGTATTACGACGGATACACTGTGTAATGTCAGGAGTGGTCACCGCAGCACGACCAATCATTAGGTCTTCACAACCGGATTCGAGTTGGCACTGTTTGGCATCGGCATTATTCCAAATTTCACCGTTGGCAATCACATTGATTTTCAATGCTTCACGAATGGGTTGCAACTGATCCCAAAAGGCAGGCGGGGTATAACCATCGGCTTTAGTCCGCGCATGGACTGTAACCCATGCAGCTCCGGCATCTTCGATGGCATGCGCATTTTCCATAGTGAAGTTACGGTCCATATAGCCCAAACGCATTTTTGCCGATACAGGAATATGACTCGGAACAGCATCACGCACAGCTTTGACTAACTCATACACCACTTCAGGCTCATCTAGCAGAACTGAACCACCACGGTGGCGGTTGACGGTTTTTGCAGGGCAACCAAAGTTCATATCAATCGCAGGGGCACCAAGTTCTACCGCGCGTACAGCATTTGCCGCGAGCATAATGGGATTGTTACCTAAGAACTGTACATGAACCGGTGTTCCTGCTGCAGTTTTGCCTTCATTGTTTAGTTCAGGACAATAGCTATGATAAATATGATCGGGCAGGACAGAGTCCGTGACACGGATAAACTCGGTTACACACCAGTCAAAACTCCCCACATGCGTCAACACATCTCGCATAATTGGGTCGGTTAAGCCTTCCATCGGCGCAAGAACAAGTTTCACGGTCACACAGCCAAAAATTGAAAAACGGAGTTATACGTGGTTTTGAAAGGGATGTCTAGGTTTTGTGCTTATGGTGACGCGGAACACGAAATGACAAGATTTTATGTAACTATTTGGTGAAATTAGGACCAAAGTCGTAAAGTATTGACTGACATAAAACTTTAACAATAAAATGAGTAAATACATATGGATAGTAATAATAAGAAGATGGCTTGTACTGTTGTTTTTTAATGGAATCAACAACATATACTGTGCTTGAATCTTTTAAGATTTCATGTATGATGGCTGCAACTAGAAAAAAAGTATTGTTTCGTAAATTTTCTTTAAGTATCGCAGTGTTAGTCATAATCCTTCGTTTTTTACAGAAATGAAGTTCAATTCTTTATTATTTTCCAAGTTATAGTCAGTCATCATCCAATGGCTAAATCAACAAATTAATAGGTATTATTATGTCTAATACAGTTACTGGTACAGTTAAATGGTTCAACGAAACTAAAGGTTTCGGTTTTATTGCACAAGACAACGGTCCTGACGTTTTTGCTCACTTCAGCGAAATCACTGGTTCTGGCTTCAAAACTTTGCAAGAAGGCCAAAAGGTTTCTTTCAGCATCGCTCAAGGTCAAAAAGGCCCGAATGCTGTAAACATCGTTGCTCTATAATTTAGACGTAATGAAAAAAAAGCGCTGTATAGCGCTTTTTTTATGCCTGTTGTTTTTATGTGAATAATCAAGATATAAAAAAGAGAGCCGTAGCTCCCTTCTTAATAAAACTTAAAATCGTTTCATCGTCGACTTAGCGGCCCAAAACCATTTCTAAAATAAACTTAGATCCAATAAAGCCGACTGCCAAGAGACAAAAACCAATAATGGTAAAGCGAATAGCTTTTTGACCACGCCAGCCAAATCGATAGTGTCCAATGAGCAAAGCACCATAGACGAACCATGAAATGATGCTAAAGGCAGTTTTATGCGCCAAATGCTGTGCAAAGAAGTTATCGATGGTGAAGAAACCAAACCCAAGCGCCACGGTCAGTAGTGCAAATCCAGCAATCAATAAATCAAATAGCAAAGATTCCATGGCTTGGAAGGATGGAAGCAGGCTCACCCATACACGTTTTTTCTGCTTGTTTTTTAGTTCACGGTCTTGTAAACGCAAAATAACCGCTTGAATTGTTGCCATCAGCAGGACGGCATATGCGGAAAGTGACAAAATAATATGGATGTCTAAACCCAGTGAATGTTGTTCTATAAATTGATTTTGTCGACTAAATGCAAAGCCCAAAATCAATCCCGTCGCTGCCACAGGAATGCCCAACAGGTTCATCGCAAGCACAGGCCGATAGGTACTAAATAATACACTGAGTAATAGCATGAGACCTGAAGTAAAAGACATCAGGTTGAACACGTCATAGTTGACACCCATAGGTGTCAACATGTCGTTATATAAAACACCTGCATGCAATAACATGCCTAAACCAAGTACAACACCAATAAACCAATGGTTCGGCGCACGTTTAGACATTAAATGGCTGAATAAATACCAAAAAGACGTGGTATAAGCGATTAATGCTAGGATCGTGTAAACCAAGGGGAGACTGATCATGTCAAACCTTTTTCAGGATGTTGAATATTCATTTATATAAATTCTGCAAGAACTAAAGTATCCTATAGCATTCTATGCATAAATTTTCTATTTTAAGAAACAATTTTTTGCTCATGGCTATTTTAAGCGGATTTTGCAATGTTTGATACCTTAACAGAACGACTCACGCAGAGTTTAAGAAATGTTACTGGCTCAGGGCAGCTAACCGAAGACAATATTAAAGATACGTTACGCGAAGTACGTATGGCACTTCTTGAAGCCGATGTTGCGTTACCTGTAACTCGTGAATTCATCGCGAAAGTTAAGGAAGAAGCATTGGGCCAAGAAGTGATGACTCAGTTATCACCGGGGCAGGCTTTCGTCAAAATCGTTCATGACGAATTGACCAAAATGATGGGTGAGGCGAATGAAAGCCTAGACCTAGCGGCAAAACCACCAGTTGTTGTGCTTCTTGCAGGTTTGCAAGGTGCGGGTAAAACTACTACTGCGGCAAAACTTGCACGTTTCTTACAAGAACGTCAAAAGAAAAAAGTAGCAATGGTGTCTGCCGACGTTTATCGTCCAGCAGCGATTAAACAGCTACAAACAGTTGCAGGTGAAGTTGGCGCTATTTTCTTTGAATCAAGCGCGGACGAAAAACCGATTACCATCGCAAATCGTGCGATTGAGCAAGCAAAAATTCAATTTGCTGATGTCTTGATTGTCGATACAGCAGGTCGTTTACATGTAGACGACGAAATGATGGATGAAATTAAAGAGCTACATGCAGCAATTAAGCCAACTGAAACATTGTTCGTGGTTGATGCCATGACTGGTCAGGATGCGGCGAATACTGCAAAAGCCTTTAATGATGCCTTGCCGTTGACGGGTGTGATCCTGACAAAAACGGATGGTGATGCACGTGGTGGTGCGGCACTTTCTGTTCGTGCTATTACTGGCAAGCCGATTAAATTCTTGGGTATGGGTGAAAAACTCGATGCCCTAGAGCCATTCCATCCTGAACGTATCGCACAGCGTATTTTGGGTATGGGTGACGTACTTTCTTTGGTCGAAGAAGTTGAACGTAAAATCGACAAAGAAAAAGCCGAAAAAATGGCGAAAAAACTGCAAAAAGGCGGTAGCTTCAACTTTGAAGATATGCTGATGCAGTTTGAACAAATGAACAAAATGGGCGGCATGATGGGCTTCCTGGATAAACTTCCAGGCATGAGCAACTCAGGGATTCAAGATGCAATTGCACAAGCAAATCCTGAAAAGCAAGTGAAAAAAATGGAAGCGATTATTCAATCGATGACCATTAAAGAACGTCGTAACCCAGACTTGATGAATCCAAGCCGTAAAAAACGTATTGCAGCAGGCTGTGGTATGGATGTTGCAGAAGTGAATAAACTCATCAAGCAACATGCGCAAATGGCGAAAATGATGAAGAAATTTGCCAACCCAACAGGTATGGCAAAAATGATGAAATCATTAGGTAACATGCAAAAGCAATTTGGTGGCGGTGGCATGGGACCATTGTTCGGCAGCAAAGATCCGAAGTAATTTGGACATAAAAAAAGGCGCATTCAGCGCCTTTTTTTATGGCTAAAATTTGATAAGACCGCATTCAAAAAATTGCTACGAGAATTATAAGTAAGCACTGGATGAAGGAATTTGTATATGAACTGATAAATACCAATTGAGCTAAATCATTACAAAAACATGCGAAATTGACATTGAGACCGTGTAGATGACAGGTCTAAAACAGAGGTGAAAGTTTGCCTAACTGCAAATTGAAAGCTTTACCCAAAATAAGCATCAAATAATGAATACACCTCATACGCCAGAGAGCCAAAACATCTATCTGATTCATGCTCATCAGGCTTCCCCTAATGAGTATTAGTTTCCTTATTGAGACAAAAGCAGCAAGGGGTAGGACATTATTCTTGGCGCATTAATATGGCAAATGCAGTACAACCAGATTTTGACCATTGTTAGAAGTTTATTTCCCTGCAAATGTCTAAGCTCGATGAAATAAAATTGTTATTGCGCACAGTTTGGGTTGTCTGACAGCGCATTTCAGCCAGCGGTAAGGCAAGATTTAAGCGGGCATTTTTATTTCTGGATTTGTGTATTCCTTTAATTTTTTTCTGAATTAGGCAGCTTTATTTTAAAATGCAAATTGAACCGTCATATGCTGCATCAGCATTTGCCATTGGCCGTGCGCATGCTGTCCAGTGATGATCCTTTTGTTCCGCCGCCGTTCACGCTGAAGTTATCAATAGTGATCCAAAGGTAGAACACTGAAGGGAAAATACAGGACTTTTACGGCTTCATAATGTTTCCAGAATTGCTGGATATTTTGAATCAGCTCATGAAAGTGTTCTAGCAAATAGTCAAGTTTTGCAAAAATTCACAATTGTTTACCCTCAATCTCTAATTTTTATTTCAGACTGAATTCAAAAAGAGGAATGGAGCATGAAATGGCGCAAGTAATTGTGGTGCATGGCTATACCGCGAGCCCTGAAGAGAATTGGTTTCCGTGGATCGCGCAAAAGGCAAAAAAAGCGGGCGTCAGCCTCAAGGTGCTTCGGCTTGATCCATCCAAAACACCCGTCTTAAATGTGTGGATGAAGCAAATGGATGCACAGATTGACGCATTAAATGAAAACTCTATATTAATTGCCCATAGTTTGGGATGTATCGCTGCACTGCATTATCTGTCGCAAAAACTGCAGCATCAGAACATAAAAGCTCTTGTGCTTGCGGCCGGTTTTAATGGCCGCTTGGGACGTCTAGAGCAGGTGAATCCTTTTATTGATGCAGCTAAAATAGATTTTGACTTGCTAAAACAGCAGGTTGAGCATCGGGTAGTGATCTATTCAAAAGGCGATGAGCGAGTGCAACCCGAATTCAGCTTGGCTCAGGCAAAAAGCCTAGATGCACAGGTGATTGAAGCGCGTCATCAGGGGCATTTTATTGACTCTGAAGGCTGTACCGAATTGCCCGAAGTCTGGGATGCTGTGGAGCCGTATTTGATCCGGGCTTAATCTACGGTTGTTGGCCAATATAGCTTTGCAGGCCTTTTAAAAGCAGATCATTATGGACTTCAGGCGTAAAGCGCTGCAGGTATTTGGCAAATAGCGCAGCATCGCCCCCAGTTAAAATTAAGCGACTGGGATATTTCTCAAGCACCTTTTCAATGGTGCTGACCAAACTGAGCAATATGCCATGATGAACAGCGTCGATGGTATTTTTACCAGGAGACAACTCGTCAAAGATGGCATCTGGAATTTTAATGCCTTTGGTGTTTTGGATGAGCGAATCACGTTGTAAATATAAATTTGGCAAAATATAGCCACCTAAATGTTGTAATCCATCCGTTAAGTCAATGGTGAGTGCTGTTCCACAGCTAATGACACAATATTTTTGAGTAGGGTCTTTGACCACTGCGAGCATTTGCAGCCAACGGTCGATCCCGAATTTACTGGTATCTTCATAGGCACAGCGCAAGCCCGCATATTCGGCATGAACTTTCGCAATGGTGACAGGAACAGCTAAAAATTTAAGAATTTTTTGAATCCGATCATTATTTTTCTTGTCGAGTACCGAAGATATACCCACCTGATCTAAGTTCAAACTTTTAAAGTGCTGGATTAAACCGAGTAGGAGTTCGGCAGGCGACTGTAAATGCAGTTCCGCAGCATGTTCTATGATTTGATCGTGTTCAGTAATCCAGTATTTCAGCCGAGTATTACCGACATCGAGCCATAATTTTTTCATCAGTAGGCCTTTGCAATCCTGTTTATGATTGATCTGCTAAACGTAAGCGACCTTGGAAATGATTTTCTAAGCGCTGCGAAGTTTGGATGTTGATCGAACCATCATTTTCAATACCGAGAAAGAGACCTTGGCTTTTGCCTTGTAGGTGTTCAAGCTCAACAGGCTGTTGCATAAATGCAGCATAATGGTTGAATCTTGCAGCGAGGTTATAGCAGTTATGATCGAACCATTCACCTGCAAGTTGAATCGCTGCATAGAGTTCAGCGATTAACTGTAAACGGTTTGGCGAGTGAAGTCCGAGTTCATATAACGACGTTGCGCGTTGCTCAATTCCTGTGGATGGAATCGGAAATAAGTTCATGCCCACGCCGACAATCGCTTGATGTGGCGAAATTGGTTCAATCAAAATCCCGCCCCATTTGCCTTGTGGGCTATATAGGTCATTGGGCCATTTCACTTGTAATGCGAGATTTTGCAAACTTGGCATTTGCAAGATATTTAAGGCAATTTCGAGTGCAAGCCGTCCATCTATCGCTGTCTGTAAATTCAGCAATGTGCTTAAATAGATATTACCAACGGGTGAGACCCATTGATGATCGCGTTGCCCACGGCCTTGAGTCTGTTGTTCACTGCATACCAATACATGTTGGATGCCTTTTTTGGCAATCTCATGGACATCGTCATTGGTCGATGTAGTAATGGGCTTCAGTAATAAAACTTCAGGCGGTTGAGGTACTGTGCTCAGCAATTGCTGTAAGTGTCTGGTCTCTAAATCCATTTGAATCTGAGAGTTGTGGAATAATATTGATGGAGTTAATCATATATTTACTGATTGGTGCAATCGCTGGTTTTGCTGCGGGGCTATTTGGTGTTGGCGGTGGCCTGATTATTGTGCCGATTTTATTCATCGTCTTTACCCAACTTCAGTATGACCCCAGTGTGATTATGCACATGGCGGTGGGCACCTCTTTGGCCACGATTATTGTGACCTCACTCAGTTCGGTTTCGGCTCATCATAAAAAAGGTGCAGTACTGTGGAATGTCTTTCGGAATTTGGCACCGGGTTTGGTGATTGGTTCATTTCTCGGTGCAGGCATTGCAGATTATTTATCAGGGCAGGGTTTGCAACTGTTAATTGGCTTTTTTGCGGTCTGGGTGGCCTTTAAAATGTTTCGCGGTGCAGCGACACCAGTCGATCCGAATAAACATTTACCCTCACAAGCCATGCAAATGGCAGCAGGCGGTGGTATTGGGATTGCTTCTGCGATCTTCGGTATTGGTGGAGGTAGCTTAACCGTCCCGTATTTGAATAAAAACGGCGTCATTATGCAAAAAGCGGTCGCGACATCTGCTGCATGTGGTTTACCGATTGCGATTGCAGGGGCCCTTGGCTTTATGTGGTTTGGTCATCATGCCGATATCGAGGTTCCCAATACCATTGGTTATATCCATATTTATGCATTTATCGGGATTAGTGTAATGAGCTTCATCACTGCGAAATTGGGTGCGAAAGTGGCTCATATGTTGTCGCCATTTATGCTAAAGCGTTGTTTTGCATGTTTATTAACAACAGTCGGCTGCTATTTTATTTACCAAGGTGTGCAAGCCTTTGGCGCTTGATTGTCCGTTTTGACTGACAAAATTGGCTTTATTGACACAAGATTGTCAGACAATGTCATGTTCAATTAGGTTGCTTATCGTTTCTAATGCAAATAGATTGAGTGTAAATCTGAACATTGCATCTTATAAAAAAAAGATAGGAACAGTATGCAACAACAAGAAGCGGACAGTTTGTCAGAACAAATTGCCAAACACATCGGTGAACAAATTATTCGCGGTGAGTTGGTCGAAGGCGAGCGTATTCAGGAACTTAGAGTTGCGGCCGAATTGGATGTGAGTCGTGGCTCTGTTCGTGAAGCTTTATTGATTTTAGAACGGACCCAACTCATTGAAATCTACCCGCGACGTGGCGCCTTAGTCTCTGAAATGTCGGCTTTACAAGTGCGCTCATTATTTGATATTGCAGCATTATTGTTGGGCCAAATTGTGCATCGTATGGCGGAAACGTGGCGCAGCCATGAAGCTGAGCGTATTCAGTTATTACTTGAACAATTAGATGTAGAAACTCGCCAAGGCAATACCGAAAAGTTTTATGATCTGATTTTTCAGGGCATGGCTCGTCAGCATGAAATGGTGGGAAATACCTACCTGATGCGTTATTACCAAGAATTGTTGCCATCACTCAGACGCAGTTATTTTCTGACACTGAATATTTCACGACGTGAACTCCAAGAATCTTTTGATTTGTTTAAATTGGTGACTGATGCAGTTTTAATCAGAAAATCACATCAAGCCACTTTATTTATGGAAGATTTTTGTCGACACTTACGCAACCTTGTGTTGGAATCACTAACACGGATGAAACAAATCGAATTAGCGTGGGCGAGACGTTCACGCCGCTGATCAGGACATTATGCGTTTAAGCAGTTTAAAACTTTCCGGCTTCAAATCTTTTGCCGATAGCACAACTCTAAAATTTGAAGGCAACCGTAGTGCGGTTGTTGGACCGAACGGCTGTGGTAAATCCAATGTGATTGATGCCATTCGCTGGGTTATGGGGGAGTCCAGTGCCCGTCAATTGCGTGGTGGCACCATGCAAGATGTTATTTTTACCGGAACGGCAAAGCGTAAACCAGTCGGGATGGCGAGTGTTGAACTGCGTTTTGATAATACCTATGGCAAGCTAGGTGGCGCTTATAATGCCTATACTGAGCTTGCAGTTCGTCGTCAGGTCAATCGTGATGGTAAATCCGAATATTTCCTCAATGGCACTAAATGCCGCCGTCGTGATATTACCGATATTTTCTTAGGCACCGGTTTAGGTCCACGTTCGTATGCGATTATTGAACAGGGCATGATCAACCGTTTGGTCGATGCCAAACCTGAAGAAATGCGTGTGTATATTGAAGAAGCCGCAGGGGTTTCTCGCTATCAAGCTCGTCGTCGTGAAACTTTACAGCATCTAGAACACACCACTCAAAATTTAGAACGTCTCGAAGACATTGCATCAGAACTGAAGTCTCAGCTGAAAACCTTAAAACGTCAGTCTGAAACGGCGGTGCAATACAAAGAATTAGAAACCCAAATTCGTACTTTTAAGATCGAAGTGTTGTCTTTCCAATGTGAGCAAAGTACGCGTTTACAGCAAGAATACACGCTTCAGATGAATGAGCTCGGGGAAACCTTCAAACTGGTGCGTTCTGAGCTAAATACTCTAGAGCATGACTTATCTTCCACTAATGCTTTATTTCAACGGCTTATTCAGCAGTCCACGCCATTACAAAGTGAATGGCAACAGGCGGAAAAGAAACTGTCTGAGTTGAAAATGACGCTGGAGCAAAAGCAGGGTTTATTTGCACAAAATTCGGCAAGTTTGGTGGAGCTTGAAAAGCAAAAAGCTCAAACCAAAGAACGTTTACAGCTATTAGAGTTACAACTGGAAACGCTGCAAGAACAGCAAGATGGATTTGTTGAGCAATTACAGCGCCAAGAAAGCAGTAGTCAAGATCAGACTCAACAATTAGCTGATTTGAAAGCTCAGCATCAACAAGCGGTTCAACAATTTGAACAATGCCGTGGGCAAGTCGAAAAGCAGCAACAGCAAAAGCTACAGATGTTGGCGCAGAGTGAACAATTGACCAAAAATATTGGTCGAATTGAGCAACAACGTGAGATCCTGCAACAGCAAAGAGGTCAAATTCAGCATCAGGCGCAGCAAGATGAGTTGGAGCAGTATCAGCAAGATAAGCAACAGCTCGAACAACAAATTACGCAACAAGAGCAGGTGATTGCCGAAACGCAAACACTGCTTGCAGCTGCACAAGAACAGCAGGCACAGCATAAAAATATGGTGCTGCAGCTAAAGTCAGAAATACAGGTGCTGTTGTCAGAGCAGAAAAACCTAAATCAATTAATGATTAAAGCTAGTCCAAAGCAGCAAAGCCAGCGTCAACATTTAATGCAGCAGTTGCAGTTGAGCACACAAGGTAAACAGCATGCACAACTGGTCGAGAAATTTTTGTCTAAATGGCTGAGTGCCCAAGTCTTGGGACACAGTGATAATTTTCAAGACAGTGTTGCACGTCAGGTCAAAGGCAGTCACCACACCGCAGCACAAATCGTTGGATTAGATGCTTTGGCGACGTGGATTGAAGCACCACAGCTTTCAATCTGGCAGCAAGTCGCAATTGCCGAAACATTGCCGATGGCATTGAGTCATCAGGCTAAACTGGCTGCTGGTCAGTCGATACTCACGCTCGATGGTTATCATGTCGGTGCAGATTGGGTGATTGGTCTAGATTATGATGAGGACAGCCAAGCAGGGCAAGGTGCATTGAGCCACCGTATTCGTTTAGGTGAATTGACTGAATTACTTGCAGAGCAGCAGCCAAAGCTAACGCAACTAGAAGGCCAATTGCCTGAGTTGCAAAATGCCGTACAAGCTTTACAGCAAAATCTGCAACAGCAACATAGCCAATTAAAAAATTGGCAAAAAGACATTCAAAATGCTGATGTTGCCATTGCGAAGGTACAAAGTTCCAATCAGGCTTTTGCATTACAAAAGCAGCAGTTAGAAGATCAATTACAGCAACTTGAAGCACAGCTTGAAGAAGATGCCATGCAAAAAGACGATTTAGAAATAGATCTGCATGCGCTGACGATGAAGCTTGAGCAAGCTTTGCCCAATTATAAGACCTTGCAATTCCAAGTTGAGGAATTGAGTCTAGCGCTGGAAAGTGCTCAGCAAGTGGCATTACACAGTCAGCAAGAATTGGAAATCGTGCGTCGTCAGTCTGTACAGACGAAACAACAGATTGAATTATTAGAAAAAGACACGGTCTTTTTAAAAGCGCAAACTCAGCAAATTCTTGGACAGATGGAGCAGGCAAAGAAATTTGTCGATCCGGTACAGTTAGAATTGCCTGCGCTTGAGTCACAGTATTCTGAACAGGCTCAAGTCACTGAACGTTTACAAAAAACCTGGAATGGCTGGCAGCTTGAACTCAATAATGTTCAGAGCAAACAACAGACATTGACCGAACAACGCCATTCACATCAACAGCAAGATGAAAAATTGCGTACGCAATTGGAAGAAAAGCGTCTGGCTTGGCAATCCGCGCAGTCTGATTTACAGCATTATTCTGAACAGCTGAAAGAAATGAACAGCGAAATGCTGACGGGCTTAAGCATTGATGTGGTATCCCATCAGCAAAAACTAGAAAAAGCACAGCAGCAGTTTGATAAATTGGGTGCAGTCAACTTGGCTGCGGCAGAAGAATATATTGAAGTTTCTAAACGCTTTGATGATTTAAGCCACCAAATTGATGACTTGCAAAAGACCGTTGAACAACTGCAAGCTGCGATGAAAAGCATTGATCAGGAAACGCGGAAGCTGTTTATGACCACTTTTGATAAGGTCAATACAGAACT
Source organism: Acinetobacter sp. YH12040 (assembly GCF_013420005.1). NCBI lineage: Bacteria > Pseudomonadati > Pseudomonadota > Gammaproteobacteria > Moraxellales > Moraxellaceae > Acinetobacter > Acinetobacter sp. YH12040. Next base: position 29,827 of record NZ_VOZB01000015.1, on the reverse strand, counting down.
TCAAGCGTTATTTCCGAAAGTATTTAATGGTGGTGAAGCAAGCTTAAGCCTTGAAGATGGTTGGCAATCGGGTGTAAAACTGATGGCACGACCACCGGGTAAACGAAACAGCTCTTTGGCATTATTGTCAGGTGGTGAAAAGGCACTGACCGCATTGGCTTTGGTTTTTGCGATTTTCCGCCTAAATCCTGCACCATTTTGCGTTTTAGACGAAGTCGATGCACCTTTAGACGATGCAAATGTAGGAAGATTTTGTAATCTTGTAAAAGAGCTTTCAGAACAAGTGCAATTTATCTACATTACACACAATAAACTGGCTATGACAATGGCAACTGACTTACTTGGTGTGACCATGCCAGAACCAGGAACTTCAAAATTAGTGACTGTGAATATAGAGCAAGCCAAAGAATACGGTTTAGCTGCGGAGGCATAACATGGAAATCACCACTATAGCTGGGATTGTAATCGCTGTAATTATCATGGTTGTGGGTATTCGAATGATGTTTCGTAAACCTGCAGATGCAGCGCCATCACTTGACACCGAATTACATATTGATCCTGATAGTCAGCAACCTGTTATTCCGCGCCATGTACGAAATCAGTTAAATACATCTGAAACCACGCAACGTGTTGAGCCGACTTTGGCTGAGGAAAAAGTCACAGCGGTTGAAGTGACTGAAACTGTTCAAGCGAATGTAACGCAAGAAGCAACGGCAGCTGAGCAGAGCGCTGAGACGACGGCAAAGACTGAGACGACTACGACGGATCCTATTTCAGTTGAAAACGCTCAAACTGCGACAGAAGACAGTACCTTGTCTACAGAAGCCACTGAATCTACGACAGATAAATCTGTAGCAGATTTAGCCAATGAAACAACGACTCCCGCGACGGATGTTCAGGCTGAAGTTGTCCCTGCAGAAAAAGCGCCAGAATTTAGTGTAAATAGCGCAATTGAAAAAGCTGAAATTAGCGATTTTGATGAAGAAAGCAGTATTTTGGATGCGCATTTACATGAACAAAAAATTGTTGATGAAGAAAGTGCTTTAGCGACTGCGGAAACTTATATCGCCTTAAATGTGTTCCCGGATAGCCGTGCCTTGTCGGGGGAAAAAGCATTAAAAGTGTTACTCAAATACGGCCTGCGTTTTGGCGAAATGGCCTGTTTCCATCGCTATGATGAAGAAGGTACAAAGTTATTATTCTCTGTATTGCAAATGAATAATGATGGCGCTGCGCAAGGTTTTGATCTTGAAACTTTATCGACTGAAGAAGTAAAAGGTTTGGCTTTCTTCTTAGCGCTGCCACACAGCGATGTACAAAATGCCTTTGATACCATGGATAGCATTTCACGTCTAATTGCCCGTGAAATTGACGGTACTGTGTATGATCAAAATAACCAAGAATTTACACCGCAGATGCGTGAACATTGGCGTCATCAAGCGATTGATTATCGTCAAGGTCAAGCTATCGAAGTCTAAGCGTCTTTGATTGAAACTCACCGAGTGGGTTTCTATAATAGCAACAGATAATGAAATTTGAGGGCGGAGCATGAACCGCCCTTTTTTATGGTGAATGTATGACACAACAATCCACTGTCGTTGCACAGATGCGACAACTGATTCAACTCTTGGCGAAGCATAACCATGCCTACTATGTCATGGACACGCCAGAAATTGAGGACAGTGAATATGATCAACTTTTTCACCAATTAAAAGCTTTAGAAGAGCAATACCCTGATTTAGTACAACCTGATACACCAACTACAAAAGTGGGTGGAAAGGCCTTGTCTAAGTTTGAATCTGTAACCCATGCAGTACCCATGTTGTCATTGGGTAATGTGTTTAATGCAGAAGATTTATTTGCCTTTGCGCGTCGTGCGGAAGAGCGCTTGCCGAATCAAAAAATTGAATATGATGTCGAATTAAAATTTGATGGACTGGCGATTTCTCTTTGGTATGAAAATGGTATTTTAGTCCGTGGTGTGACACGGGGTGATGGTGAAACTGGGGAAGACATTACCCAAAATGTAAAAACCATTCGTAATTTACCTAAAGTACTGACTTCTACACAGACTGAAATTCCAAGTCTGCTTGAAGTCCGTGGTGAAGTTCTGATGCCAAAATCAGGCTTTGAAAAGCTTAATGCTGAAAACGAAGCCAAAGGTGAAAAAACCTTTGCCAATCCACGAAATGCAGCAGCAGGAAGCTTACGTCAACTCGACCCTGCAATTGCGGCTTCGCGTCCTTTGGCTTTTTATGCCTATGGCATTGCACAGTGCGAACCACATCATGGTCAAACCACCATGTCTGCTAGCTTAGAATGGCTGACACAGTTTGGTTTTGCTGTCGGTGAACGTCACTTTATATGTGACAGCATTCAGGACGTACAAGCTGCGTATGAGCAAATGATCATTGATCGACCAAGCCTGAGTGTTGAAATTGATGGCATGGTGATTAAAGTGAATAGTTTGAAACAGCAGCAAACTTTAGGTTTTTTAAGCCGTGAGCCACGCTGGGCAACGGCATATAAATTCCCTGCAGTCGCAGCGCTGACGACGATTGAAAATATTGATTGGCAAGTGGGGCGTACAGGGACTTTAACTCCAGTCGCACGTTTAAATCCTGTTGCAGTCGGTGGCGTAACGGTTTCCAATGTCACTCTACATAATATTGGCGAAATTCACCGTTTAGATGTCCGTGTGGGTGATACAGTCAGTGTCTACCGTAGTGGCGATGTGATTCCAAAAGTGGAAAAAGTATGGCCTGAATTCCGTCCTGTAGATACGGTAGAAGTTCAGTTACCTGCATATTGCCCAGTCTGCTCATCTCCAGTGGTGATGCCCGAAGGTGAAGCCTTGGCACGTTGTTCAGGTGGTTTGTACTGTGCTGCACAGCGTATTGAGGCGATTCGTCACTTTGTATCGCGTAAAGCTATGGACATTGAGGGCTTAGGCGACCGTTGGGCGGAATCACTTTTACATTTGGATCTGCTCAAAGATGTTGCTGATATTTATAGCTTGCATGCGCATCGTGAAAAATTACTGACTATTGAAAAAATGGGCGAGAAGTCGGTTCAAAACCTCATCGATTCTATTGAAAATAGTAAGAAAACGACACTAGGCGCATTTATTTATGCACTTGGCATTCGAGGCGTGGGTGAAACCACGGCACGCATGCTCGCCAATACCTTCCAAACTTTTGATGCGATTCGTCATGCAGATCTCGAATCCTTGAAAAAAACGCCAGACGTTGGTGATATTACCGCTGAATGGATTGTCGACTTTTTCCAAGCGCCGCATAACCTCGAAGTGGTTGATCGTTTGTTGGCAGCTGGGATTCATTGGGATGCACCTGTTGCACCAAGTCGTCAGCCGCTGAATGGCGAGAGTTGGGTGATTACTGGAACATTGAGTACCATGGGGCGTGATGAAGCGACGCAAATCCTTCAAGCCTTAGGCGCACGTGTCAGTGGTAGTGTTTCGGGTAAAACCAAATGTGTAGTTGCAGGTGAAAAGGCTGGTTCTAAATTAGAAAAGGCTGAAAAGTTGGGTGTACCTGTGATGAGTGAAGAGGAGTTTATTTCCTTTGTACAACAGCAAAATGCTTCTTAAGTATTGAAAAATTTAACCTGAAAACGTAGTTACTTTTGAACAAACGCCTGATGCATTGCATTGGGCGTTTTTATTTTCGGTGCTTAACATGATTGAGTGAGCGTATCAGTTGTTGGTGATAGATCAGACAGTATTCCTCAACATTACTCACGAAATATTTTGCTAAAGCGTGAATGTATTGAGATACAATTTTAGCCATAAAAAAAGCAGCTCTTATGCTGCTCTTTTTATTCAGTGATCACATTATTCTTGATCAACTTTCATCGGTTTTACATCCATTTCTTGATATGAAACTAACTTGGTTTTGTGTTTCCACTTATAACCAAACCAAATGGCAAGGAATAAGAAAATACCAATATAGGTAGAAACAACGGCTAACCACTCACCATCTAAAACGGCTTGATAGTTCTGACCAAGGACCACGATGGCACACAAAATAAAGGCAAACCAAGGTGCAAATGGGAAGAATTTTGCACGGTAAGCAAGATCTTCCAATTTATTGCCTTGAGCCAAGTAGCCTTTACGGAAGCGATAATGTGAAACTGCAATACCGAGCCACACAATAAAGCCACACATACCTGACATGTTCAGTAACCAATTAAAGACCGCTTGTTCACCGATAAATGTGGTTAAGAAGCACAGTGCCGCAATCGCCGTTGTTGCATAAAGCGCATTCATCGGTACACCACGTGCATCTAAGCGACCAAAGACTTTCGGCGCACTGCCTTTACGTGCCATATCAAACAGCATACGAGTAGAGGAGTACATACCAGAGTTACCCGCTGATAAAATCGCAGTCAAGATCACAGCATTCATCACCGATGCAGCAAAAGCAAAACCTGCTTTTTCATACAGTAAGGTAAATGGTGATAGTGCAATATTTTCAGTAGATGCTGCTTGTAATAAACGTGGGTCATCATAGGCAATGAGAGTGCCGATAATGAAAATACACACAATATAAAACAACAAGATACGCCAGAAAATTTGCTTGATAGCAATAGGAATGGTCTTTTCAGGATCTTTCGATTCACCTGCAGCCACACCAACCATTTCAGTCCCTTGGAAAGAGAAACCGGCAATCATGGCCACACCTATCAAGGCAGATAAACCGCCGACAAATGGGGCTTCACCCTTGGTCCAGTTGGCAAATGTCTCTACGCCCGGTGTCAGCATGATTTTGCCAATCATAAACAGGCCGATAATGATAAAGGCAACAATTGCGAGCACTTTAACAAGCGAGAAGAAGAATTCGGATTCACCGAAGCCTTTTACGGTCAGTGCATTAATGGCAAAGACGATTGCGAGGAAAATCGCACTCCAGTAGAAGCCCGGAATATCTGGAAACCAGAATTTCATAATGAATTGGACAGCAACCAATTCAAATGCAACGGTAATTGCCCAGTTATACCAATAGTTCCAACCCAAAGCGAAGCCGAAACCACCCTCGACATACTTTGTGCCGTAGGTAAAGAATGCACCCGAAGTTGGGTTATGTGTTGCAAGCTCACCTAGACTGGTCATCAAGAAGTAAATCATGATACCAATTAAGCAGTATGCAAGCAGGGCGCCACCCGGGCCTGCATTGGCAATGGTTGCTCCAGAGGCAAGAAATAAACCTGTACCAATTGAACCACCAATTGCAATCATGTTGAGATGGCGAGCACCCAACTTACGTTGAAGCTGAGCTGGTTTTTGAGTTTCGCTCATCATTGTTCCTTAAGATTTTTTTGCGTGCTCGCAAACAAGACTTTAAATCCTTGTTGGTCGGCTTTGATTGTACATTGACCATAATGCTGCTCAATTAAAGTCGGATAATTGAGGAATCGGTTGGCTACAATCCAAAGTTCGCCCCCAGACTTCAAATGTCTGCGCGAAGTTTTGCATAGATTTTCACTGGCATTGTAGTCGGTTTGAATCCCTTGATGGAAGGGTGGATTGCTGACTATGGCATGTAAAAATAATGGAGCATCCTCGATTCCTGTGACCGCTTTAATCTCAAGTTGTTCAGGTTCAAGCAAATTTTGTTCAAATGTCATTTGTGTAGACGCTAGTGCAAAGGCATCTACATCCATGGCAAAGATACGATTTTTAGGATTCAGTTTGGCTAAATAAGCACTGATAACACCCGCACCACAGCCAAAATCTGCAATTTTGCCAGAAGTCACCTGTGATAAATAAGGCAATAATGTAGCCGTACCCACATCTAAACGGTTCTGGCTAAATACACCTGGCAGTGCGCAAATCGTAAGCTCACCATTTGGGGTTTCAACTGGATATTTTTGCACCCAATCTTGCAATGGCTTCAGTGCGACAGTTTTTTCCAATAGGGTTTGCCACATTTGACAGTGACGCGCACTATCAATTTTTAGGGTTTTACCAAAGGGCTGTAATTGTTTTGCAGCACGTTCAACACCGCCTTTTTTCTCACCCACGAGGAAAATAGACGCACCTTGAGCAAGATGACTTGCGACATTGTGTAATAAATAATTTAGCAGTTCTTTTGATTTTGGAACAAAAATAACCGCTTGATCAAACTGACCTTCAGGAAAATCGACACCAAAATGGACGTTTGACTGTTGATTTTGAAAGTACTGAAAATCATTAAAATTCCAGCACCAAATCGATGGCTTAATATTGTCATTCAATTGACTGAGTAAGTCATCTGTCGGTGCATTTACGAAAAGCACGCGATCTTGTAATAAATCGATCTGTCGTATAACGACTTCACTTGTGAGATCCATAGATTTCTCCATCATAAAAAACACTGCCTAGGGCGGAACCTAGGCAGTGTTCTTTGACAAATGAACTTACTTCTTCACTTCAGGAAGAACAATATTCAAAATAAGGGCAGCGATACCACCAGTGGCAACGCCTGAACTGAAGATATTACGGAACAATTCAGGAAGATGTTCAAGGATTTGTGGTACTTGTGCAACACCTAGACCCAATGCCAATGAAATCGCAATGATTAATAGTGCGCGGCGGTCTAAATGAATGCCTGACAAAATATTAATACCAGAGGCAGCCACAGCACCGAACATCACCATCACAGCACCACCAAGCACGGCTTGTGGAACTGCCTGAATGACACCTGCTACAGCAGGAAGTAGGCCTAAAATAACCAATAGGGCAGCAATCCAAATGCCTACATAGCGGCTTGCAACACCTGTTAACTGAATAACACCGTTGTTTTGCGCAAATACAGAACTTGGGAACGTATTAAAGATACCGGCAAGGAATGAGTTTGCACCATTCACCAATACACCACCTTTAATACGCTTCATCCATTCAGGGCCATCTACAGCTTGATTTGAAAGCTTAGAAGTCGCGGTAATATCGCCAATCGCTTCTAAAGATGTCACAAGGTAGATAAATGCCATTGGAATAAACAAGCTCCACGAGAAGCTTAAGCCAAAGTGCATCGGTGTTGGAATTTGAACCAGTGGCGCATCTTTTAAACCATCAAAGTTTAAATGACCCATAAAGCCTGCAAGGATGTAACCCACGACTAAGGCAATTAGGATGGCAGAACTTTTTACCCATGTAATACGCACACGGTTCAATAAAATGATCAGTACCAAAACGGTACATGACATGATGAGGTTGTCTGCATTGGCAAATGTTTTATCGCCCATGGCTTGATAACCACCACCCATACTGATCAGGCCTTCTTTAATTAAAGTCAGACCAATCAATAGCACCACAATACCTGTTACCAATGGGGTAATCAGTTTTTTCACCCAAGGTAAGATCCGTGACACACCCATTTCAATGAATGAACCTGCGATCACCACACCAAAGATAGATGCCATCACTGCTTCTACTGGTGTACCTGCCGCAACCATTGCAGAACCAATACCGATAATAGGACCAATAAAGTTAAAGCTGGTTCCTTGTACAATCAGGAGACCTGCACCAAATGGACCGACTTTTTTACATTGTAAAAAGGTTGCGATACCAGAGATCACCAATGACATCGACAGAATCATATTGGTGTCTTCTTTTGACACACCAAGTGCCAAACAGATCAGCAGACCCGGCGTCACAATTGGGACAATAATGGCCAATAAATGTTGGAACGCAGCGAGAAAAGCAATAAAAGGTTTTGGTCGATCATTCAATCCATAGACTAAATCGAGTTGATCTTTTGCTTCGGGAGATTGGTTTAAATCAGACATGCGGCACTGAAAATTAAGGCTAGGTGGCGCTATTCTAATCTGTTTACACAGCTTTACAAAACCAAAAGCGTACCAGTCGTCAAAAAAAATGCGATTGTCAATAAACTGTCACTACTAAAATCTATATTTTTTCTGTATAATTTGCCCTCAAACTTTAGGCGTATCGAATTCACATGTCAGATATTAAAACTCTCCGTAACATTGCCATCATCGCGCACGTCGACCATGGTAAAACTACTCTTGTAGACAAACTTTTACAGCAATCAGGTGCTCTTGGCGATCGCGCAGGCGAGATCGAACGTGTAATGGATTCTGGCGCTATTGAAAGTGAACGTGGTATTACCATTCTTGCAAAAAACACTGCAATCAAATGGTTAGACAAGCGTACTAACACTGAATACCGTATCAATATCGTGGATACCCCGGGACACGCCGACTTCGGTGGTGAAGTAGAACGTGTAATGTCAATGGTTGACTGCGTACTTCTTCTTGTTGACTCTCAAGAAGGCCCAATGCCACAAACTCGTTTTGTAACGCAAAAAGCGTTCGCACGTGGTTTGAAACCAATCGTAATTATTAACAAAGTCGACAAGCCAAACGCTCGTCCAGACTGGGTAATTGACCAAGTATTCGATTTGTTCGACAACCTTGGTGGTTCTGACGAACAGTTAGACTTCCCAGTTGTATATGCTTCAGGTCTTCGTGGTGTGGCTGGTCCATCTCCAGAAGAACTTGCAGAAGACATGACTCCATTGTTCGAAACAATTGTAGACATCGTTGAACCACCAGCGGTTGACGTTGACGGTCCATTCCAAATGCAAGTGTCTTCACTTGACTATAACAGCTTCGTAGGTGTTATCGGTGTTGGTCGTATTCAACGTGGTTCAGTGAAATTAAACACTCCTGTAACTGTAATCGACAAAGACGGTAAAACACGTAACGGTCGTATCTTAAAAATCATGGGTTACCATGGTTTAGAGCGTATCGATGTTGAATCAGCTTCTGCTGGTGACATTGTTTGTGTAACGGGTATTGATGAACTTCATATCTCTGACACAATCTGTGATCCAAAAGCAGTTGAAGCTTTACCTGCACTTTCTGTAGACGAACCTACAGTATCGATGACTTTCCAAGTAAACAACTCACCGTTTGCTGGTAAAGAAGGTAAATTCGTAACTTCACGTAATATCCGTGAACGTCTAGATCGCGAATTGATTCACAACGTAGCATTACGTGTTGAAGATACTGACAGTCCTGACCGTTTCAAAGTATCTGGTCGTGGTGAGCTTCACCTTTCAGTTCTTATTGAAAACATGCGTCGTGAAGGCTTCGAAATGGGCGTATCACGTCCACAAGTAATCATCAAAGAAATTGATGGTGAAAAACAAGAGCCATACGAAAACGTAACGTTTGACGTTGAAGAGCAGCACCAAGGCGCTGTAATGGAACAAATGGGTCACCGTAAAGGTGAAATGACCAATATGGAAGTTGACGGTAAAGGCCGTATCCGTATTGAAGCAACAGTTCCTTCACGTGGTTTGATTGGTTTCCGTTCTGAATTCTTAACTATGACTTCAGGTACAGGTATTATGACTTCAAGCTTCTCGCACTACGGTCCAATGAAACAAGGTACTGTTGCGAAACGTCAAAACGGTGTGTTGATTTCTATGGTTCAAGGTACTTGCTTGGGCTATGCACTATTCAGCTTACAAGACCGTGGCCGTCTATTCGCTAAACCTCAGTTAGAAGTTTATGAAGGTATGATCGTTGGTATTAACTCGCGTTCAGACGACATGACTGTTAACCCAACTAAAGCGAAACAGCTAACTAACGTACGTGCTTCTGGTACTGATGATGCGTTGACTCTCGTTCCGCACATTGAATTTACGCTTGAACAAGCGCTTGAATTTATTGAAGACGACGAATTAGTTGAAGTAACGCCTAAGTCAATCCGTATCCGTAAACGCTGGTTGACTGAAAACGAACGTAAACGTAACCGTAACGTTTAATTTTACAGTTTCAAAAAAACCGCTGACTTAGGTTAGCGGTTTTTTTATGCATGGGTGTTTTGAATAAAAATGCAAAAATTGAATGACTTTATTCATTTAATTCGACATGCATAATTTTGATAAATCCTTTTTAATAGAATGTATTACCAAAATCAAAAATGTTTTGTGTGAATTTTTATACATGGTATTTAGAATCTAATATAAACCAAGTAAATTAGGTGGAAATAGTTATACAGATATAATGTATACTTCGTCACAAAATTAAAGCTGAAAAAATTTCTGGAGATCACATGAGTATTATTCAAGAATTTAGAGAATTTGCCGTAAAAGGCAACGTGATGGACTTGGCTGTAGGTGTCATCATTGGTGGTGCTTTCGGTAAAATCATCGATTCAATGGTAAAAGACATTATCATGCCTTTTATTTCTTGGATCCTTGGTGGTGACGTTGATTATTCAAATTGGTTCTTAGTATTGGGCGATAACCCAAACAATTTAACCACGCTAAAAGCAGCACAGGATGCAGGCCTTAATGTTTTGGCTTACGGTAACTTCCTAACCATCTTAATCAACTTCTTGCTTTTGGCATGGGTCGTATTCTGGTTAGTGAAATTGATGAACAAATTGCGCCGTCAAAAAGTTGAAGAGCCAGCTCCAGAGGCGACTCCAGAAGATATCGAATTACTTCGTGAAATTCGTGATGAATTAAAACGTAAAGGTTAATCCTTTAGCAGTGAAAACGGCGCTTAAAGCGCCGTTTTTTATTGTGAATTTTGTTGAGGCGTCATTTTCATAAACTTAGGTTCTGATGTCGAAAAAACAATGCCATTTCGAATGCCTGTAAATACTTCATTTGCTTCTTCAGGTGATTCGGGTGCGCAGGCTTGTTGACCTAATATAAATAAGACTAAAGGGTGATTTTTGGATAATTTGCTAATTTGCTGTATCGCATCATACCATTTTGATTCATCGTTACGATTCCCATCTAAATCTAGTGCCAACTGGACTTCACCATGAGGGTTCATATCTTGATCATCATATAATGCTTGGATAAGTGCATGCTTTCGTTCACCTCGAATGATTGTAAAATCTGTTGTATCGACAGTGCCAAGACGAAAATAGTTGTAATAGCCCAATGGAATGTCCTTTATTTATTATTAAGTAGAATTGATTTAGTGCAATGTTATCTGGTTGCTATGATTTATATTATATGATTGAAAACCGCCAGCCAATGTTCTGAACGATTGAAAAAAATACTGGGATTATGTGCTTTAAGATGAAAAGCACATATTCGCGATATACTCGTTATAGCATGTTCAATGTGGGTGCTATGTTACATCCGAAACTTAATTTCTAATAAATGCCAGCCAAATTGGCTTTTGATCGGACCATGCAGTTCACGTTCGGGTAGGGTAAATACCGCCTTATCAATTGGACCAACCAGTTGGCCTTTTTTAATGTCGCCAAGCTCACCGCCTTTTTTACCCGAAGGGCATGTCGAATGCTGCTTTGCAATTTTGGCAAAGTCCGCACCGCCTTTGATTTTCTTTTTCAGTTGCTCACATAGTTCTTTATCTTTGACTAATATGTGGCGAACAATCGCAGACTTCATGCTTTATTTCCTTTCACGGTTTTCTTAGTCAGCATTTTAACCTTTTTTAAAGGCTGACACTCTGGGCAAAACACCGATGCACGTTGCCCTAGTTTGATATTTTGCAAGATGGTTTCACAGTTGATGCACATTTCACCGGCACGTCCGTAGGCGAGCAGAGTTTGTTGGAAATAACCATTTTCGCCCATCGCATTGGTGTAATCACGTAACGTCGAACCGCCTAAATCAATTGCCTGTTTTAAAATACGTTTGATTTCGATGACCATTTTTTCAACTTGTTCAAAACTCAAACTTGATGCAGGCTGCGCAGGATGTATGCCTAAGTTAAATAAGCTTTCCGTTGCATAGATATTGCCGACACCAACCACAATATGATTGTCCATGATCGATACTTTGATACTGGTCTGCTTATTTTTAAATTTTTGGAATAAGTATTCAGCATTAAAGTCATCACTCAGCGGTTCAGGGCCAAGCGTGTCAATCAGTTTGCTTTGAGACGATACATCTAACCATAAAATACAGCCAAAACGGCGTGGATCGTGATAGCGCAATTGCATATCTTCAAAATGAATCACCAGATGATCATGCTTTCGTAATGCTTCATCACCTTCACAAATCCGAAAACTGCCAGACATGCCCAAATGCCACAACATGCTGTCCTGTTCAAATTCAGCCAAAATATATTTTGATCGACGGCTGAGTTGAAGCAGCTTTTGACCGACGAGTTTTTGAATGTCGTCAGGAATAGGCCAACGCAGGCTCGACTGAAAAACCTCAACTTTGAGAACCTTTTCATTCAATAATGGCAATAAACTGGTTTTAGTGGTTTCTACTTCTGGTAATTCAGGCATAAAGGTCGAAGCAATGGATCATTCAAGTTATGCATACTATTGGGTCTAGCCCTACAGAATGCAAGTTTCATCGCGGCCTAAGGGAGTGTATGAATAGGTTATTGATTATTAATTGTGAGAATAATAAACCAACAAGTCACAATAATGAGTTTGAATAAGCGATCAGAAGTTAAACAATTGAATTAATAGATATATAAGATATTGAAAAATAATCACTAAAAATATTGTATAACAATAGATTTATTTAAAATCACTTATTGATAAATTAAAGTTTTGTGAATGATAAAAATAATGCTGAGATAGAACGTGAAAAATTATGTAATTTTTGTGACATTAGATTTCAAGCCTTGTGGCTTGTCTAGAGACTCTCTCCAGATTTAGGTTTTACCATGAAAAAATACAGTCTAGCTCTTCTACCTGCATTTGTTGCAGCAGCCATGACACATGTTCACGCCGCAGAAGCATTCGACACTAAAGGTCAGTACATGCTCGGGGATTGGGATGGTAAACGTACCGAACTTGCACAACAAGGTGTGAAGTTTGAGGCCAATATTGCTGCTGATGCTGCCTATCTTGCCGATGGCGGTCGTAATCCGGGACATTCAGCAACGGTAGCCAGCCAATTGTGGTTAGGTACACAGCTTGATATGGAAAAACTTGCAGGTTGGGATGGCGTGACTGTGCGTGCTGTAATGACTGCTCGTCAAGGTCAAAGTACCTCAGTTCGTGATTTGCAAGGGAATGTTCCTCAATTGGCAAATGCACAAGCCAATTTTGGCCGTGGTAACCAAGACAGCCGCTTAACCGAGCTTTCGATTGAAAAGAATTTCAAAGAACAAGGCATTAGTGTAAAAGCAGGTCGTTTAGGTCTAGGTATGGACTTTAACGTGATGGCATGTGACTTTGCCAGCACCGCATTTTGTGCAGCGCAAATGGGTAAATGGCAAGGCACAATTTGGATGAACACACCTGTAGCACAATGGGGTGGTCGTGTTAAATATCAAGCAACGCCAGAACTTGCTGCACAAGTCGGTGTATACGAATTCAATCCTGATAATGGTAATGGTAAAGCTGAAGGACAAGGTTGGAGTTTGGACACCGACAATGCTGATGGTGTAAGTATTCCTGTCGAATTGATTTGGACACCTAAACAAGCTGTAAATGGTTTGCCTGGTAGCTACCGTATCGGTGGTATGTATAACACGGCAGATAATGCTGAAAACCAATTTGATATTGCTAAAGGAAAGGTCGATGGAAAAGGGGTAAGCCCTGAAGATCGTACCTTTGGTGGTTGGATTGCGATTGAGCAACAGTTAACGTCTACAGGTGAAGGCAAACGTGGTTTGCATAGCTTTGCCAATTTTACTTGGCATGATCGTGTCACCACAAAAGTTGATAACTCACAGCAGCTGGGTTTGAAATACATTGGATTGGCCGATCGTTTACCAAACGATATGGTTGGCTTGGGCGTGAACCGTGTGCATGTCAATGATCGACTTTCTGCTGAGAAATTTGATGCAAGTGCAGAATATAATGTCGAGTTGAACTATAGCCATAACCCTACGAAATGGTTGATGATTCGTCCAAGTTTACAATATGTGATTAACCCAGGCTCAACAAATCGGGTTGATGATGCTTTCCTAATTGGTTTAAGCTCTAAGGTAATCTTCTAATGTTAAAATAGGTGCTCTATGCAAAGTAAATTTAACGTCACATCATTTAAGACACATTTACTTTGCCTGACGGCATGTATTAGCCAACAGTTGTATGCAGAAACAGGTTCTACGGAACCTGTTTTACTTCCTGAGATTACCATTGAAGCACCACGAACCAATACCACGTGGTTAAAAACACCTGCATCGGTATACCGTGTAAAGCAAGCTGAAAATAATAACAATACGGGTGTGAATCTGTCTGAAACCTTAAAAGGTGTGCCCGGACTACAACTGAATAACCGTGAAAACTATGCACAAGACTTGCAACTGTCTATGCGAGGCTTTGGCGCTCGTTCAACATTTGGTGTGCGTGGTATCCGTTTATATGTTGATGGAATCCCTGCGACCATGCCGGATGGTCAGGGACAGACGTCAAACATCGATATGAGTAGCTTAAATCATATCGAGGTATTGGGCGGGCCATTTTCCTCTTTATACGGTAACTCTTCGGGTGGGGCGATCTTAACAACAACCAAGCAAGGTACTGGAAAAGACTCTATCGAACTCGGCTATTCGGGCGGCAGTCATCATAAAAGTCGTGCTGATATTGTGCTGCAAGGTGGCTCAGAACAGGCCAATGAGCCTAGCTATGTCGTGAGTTCTTCTTATTTTAAAACCGATGGCTACCGTGATCATAGTGCTGCAAATAAGGTGCTTAGCAATGCAAAATTGACTTGGGATCTGGATGATGGTTCCAAGGTCAATTGGATTGTGAATCATGTGGATATCAATGCCGATGACCCACAAGGTCTGAATCGGGAGCAATTGCGTCAAAATCCGAAACAAGTTAATGATGCCAATAATACCTATGATGTACGTAAGGAAATTAGCCAAACTCAAACTGGGTTGACGTGGAAAAAACCATTGAATGAGCAGCATGAACTCAATGCAATGGTGTATATGGGGCAACGTGATGTCACCCAATATCAATCAATTCCAAAATGTGCTTTAAAAATAGGTACAAAAGATTGTATCCCGAATACCATTCAATTAAATCAAAGACATGCAGGTGGTGTGATTGATTTTAGCCGTGATTATTATGGAACAGATATTCGCTGGACAGGCAAAGACCTCTTGCCGAATACGCGTTTTACTGCAGGCCTTGCCTTTGATTATATGGATGAAGACCGTAAGGGCTATGAAAATTTTGATGCCAATGGAAATTTTGGCAAGAAAGGCAATATTCGTCGAAATGAAAACAACACCTTGTGGAATTTAGATCCCTATGTCCAAGCTTCGTGGAATTTTTTACCCAATTGGACTTTAGATACAGGGCTACGATATAGCAATGTTCATTATGAATCTGACGATAAATATGTCGTGGGTTTAAATAAGGATGACAGCGGTAAAACAGATTATGACAAAGTTTTACCTTCAGCAGCAGTAAGCTGGAATATTGCGCCTCAACTGAATGCCTATGCCAGTTATGCAAAAGGTTTTGAAACACCGACCTTTACAGAAATGGCCTATTCCAAAGATGACGGCATGAATTTTGATTTAAAACCAGCCAGTAGCGATAACTACGAGCTTGGGCTTAAATCACAAAATGCATGGGGGAATTTCACTGCAGCGGTATTCCAAAGCAAAACTCAAGATGACATCGTCTCTGCAGGAAGTATCAATGGTCGTGCAACCTATAAAAATGCCGATAAAACTTTACGTGAAGGTGTTGAGCTTTCATGGAATAAACAGCTATGGCGAGATTTAAGCGCGCAAGCAAGCTACAGTTATATCGATGCCACATTTGATGCTGCAATTCCTGACAGTGATGTCGTCAAAGGCACTTATATACCGGGTATTGCTAAAAACCAAGCGTTTGCCGCACTGAATTGGCAGCCAGATATTGGCTTTAATGCCGGCCTAGATGTTCGCTATATGGATAAAGTCTATGTCGATGATGCCAACAGTGATGCCGCGTCGAGCTATACCGTGGTTTCTGCCAACGCAGGTTATGTGTGGAAACAAGCAGATTGGAAAGTCAAAACCTATGTACGTGCAGATAATTTGTTTGATGAGAACTATGTCGGTTCAGTGATCGTCAATGATGGAAACAGACGCTTCTTTGAACCCGCGGATGGGGTGAATTGGAGTGCAGGATTGAGTGTGACCAAAGCCTTCTAAAAGGAGAGTGATGTGGCGTTGTTATTTCAACCAATTCAGTTTGGAACATTAGGGCTGAGTAATCGAATCGTGATTGCACCCATGTGTCAATATTCTGCCAATGAGCAAGGGGAGTTAAGCTATTGGCATGAACAACAATGGGCGAATTATGCATTGTCAGGTGCCGGACTTTGTATCGTCGAGGCAACCGCTGTACAGGCAGAGGGGCGCATTAGCTATGCAGACCTCGGCCTTTGGAATGATATGCAACGCGCGCAGATGAAGGCACTATTGGCCAAGGTGAAATCACTTTCCCCTATGCCATTTGCTATCCAACTGGCACATGCGGGTCGTAAGGCATCGACAGATAAACCGTGGGCAGGACGTGGACAATTACCCCCAGATCATCCTCAAGGATGGCAAACTGTGTCAGCCAGTGAGTTGCCCTTTAATGTCACAGATCATGCACCCCATGCTTTAAGTCGAGATGAAATCCAGCAGATCATTCAAGACTTTGCCGATTCAGCAAAACGCGCGGTAGATGCAGGCTTTGACTTAATTGAGCTACATGCTGCACATGGTTATTTACTGCATCAATTTATGTCACCATTGTCGAATCGGCGTAGCGATGAATATGGTGGCAGTTTGGAAAATCGCATTCGTCTAACCCTTGAAGTGTTCCAAGCCATGAAAAATGCCGTGCCTGAAGATTATCCAATAGGGGTACGTATTTCCGCAACTGATTGGATGGAATATACTGAAGCACCGAGTTGGGATCTAGACTCGGCTGTTGGTTTGTCAAAAGCGCTTGCACAACTAGGCACAGCCTATATTCATGTTTCTAGTGGCGGCTTAGATGTTGCGCAAAAAATTCAATTACAAGCCAGTTATCAAGTGCCTTTTGCTGAAGCCATTAAGCAAGCCGTTCAGGTTCCCGTAATTGCTGTGGGTTTAATTACCGAAGCAATGCAAGCCGAAGGCATCTTACAATATGGCATGGCAGATGCGATTGGTCTTGCTCGTGCAATTCAATATGACCCGCGTTGGCCATGGCATGCCGCTGCTGAACTCGGTGAAAACCTAAAAATTTCTCCGCAGTACTTACGCTGTCAGCCGCATGCACAAAGAAGTCAATTTACGGCTTTCTAATTATCAAAATTTATAACGGGCCGATCTACACTCTCAGGTTGAGGGTGTGGATGGAAGAGTCTATTACACAGGATATTTCGTATGGTCTTTGAGGTGATTGGTCCAATCTTTTTTCTTTTGGCCTTGGGATATCTGTCTGTAAAATGCAGTTTATTGAGTAAAGAACAGGTCGGAACCATTGGTGCATTTGTGATTAAAATTGCACTGCCGGCTTTGTTTTTTCAGTCATTAGCTTCTAAAGATTTGCATCAAATTTGGTATCCCGGCTATTTCTTTGTTTATACCGGAGTCACGTTTTTACTGTATGGCATGGCCTATTGGCTATTGTCGACACATTTTAAAAATAATATGTCGCAAACAGCGGTACTGTCACTAGGCGCTGGCATGTCAAATACAGGCTTAATTGGCACTGCAGTGCTAAGCTTATTGGTCGGTCAAAATGCGATGACCTATACCTCACTAATCGTCATTATTGAAAGTGTGCTACTGATTCCAACGGTTCTGGTCCTTGCACAATTAGGAAGTTCACAGCAAAAAGCCAATATTGGCGACATCATCAAGAATACCTTATTGACCCTGTTAAAAAATCCACTCTTTGCAGGGGTAATGCTAGGGATTGGGTTTGCAATTTTCCAAATCCGTTTGCCTCATCAAATCAATGATGTACTGGCGATGTTAGGTCAAACGGCTTCACCACTGGCGCTGTTTGCAATTGGTGGTGGGATTGTCGGTATGAGCTTAAAGTATGTGAATGCTCAGAGCTTCTATTTGGTGATTTCAAGCAACTTGGTGATGCCTTTACTGACTTATTTAGGCTTACGCTATTTGACCGATGTCAGCCAAGAGATGTTATATGCAGGGACGATTATTGCCGCATTACCGATGCCGACGATTTTTGCCATGCTTGGACAAGTTTATGGCTTAAATGAAAAGACCTTAACGCCTTTATTGATGAGTACCATCTTGGGCTTTGTCGTAACAGGCATATTAATCAGTTTGTGGTGGGCGTGATTTTGATCAGCTCAAGATTTGCTAAACCCATGAAAAAGCCCTGCATGTGCAGGGCTTTTTTTAATGCTCAATTAACTCTTTTTCGCATTGGCTTTAGGTGCTTTGGCTTGTTCAGCAATCATTTTATCCACGGTTGCCAAAGATTCTTTCGCTTGCGGAATATTTTCGTTGGCTAATGCACTAAATATTTTTTTAGCTTCAGGCAAATTTTGCGGGATGATATTGCCATTTACAAACATATTGCCCACTGCCATCAATGCAGGGACATAGCCTTTTTTCGCTAACTCTTGAATGCTATTCAGACCTTGCTGAATAGGCTTTTCATTTTTAGCTTTAAAGCCTGCACTGATGTCATAAAGTGCTTTGGCATGAATCGCAGGGTAGTTGCCTTTTTTAATCAGTGGATCAAGTTTGCTGAGTGCCAATTTATCTGACTCAGGTTTATTTTCTGCAAAAAGTAAAATGGCATAGTCGATGGAGGCATCGTCAAACCCTGCCGAAGATGCGCGTTCTAAATATTGTTTGGCCTTGTTGGTGTCTTGTTTTAAGCCCAGTGTGCCCGTTGCATAATTTTTACCTAAAACATAGTTAGCAACTGGGTAGCCTTTGGCTGCAGCCTGTTCATAGAGTTGGATGGCTTTTTTCTCATCCTTCGCTACGCCTTGACCTGTTTGAGTAAGATAGCCCAAATTATAAATGGCCTGAGCATTACCTTTTGCTGCAAGCTTGCTCAGTGTTTGGTAGGCGCCATTCATATCTTTGGCCTTGACCATAGCTTCCACTTTAGCAAATTCAGGATCGACGGCATCTGTTTTAGTTTCAGCAAAAGCGAATTGAGTGCTCATTGCCAAAATGCTTGCAAGTAGGATTTTTTTCATCTTGAAACCTTTTGTAAATCATACACATAATTCCATTTATGTGTTTTGGTGGTTATTTTTGTCGGTTTTTACATCATAGGTAGATTTACGTAAATGTAAAGTGAGGAATTGTGATTTAAAGCGTTTTTATAAAATAAAGTTGATTGCCGTTAGCGCGTTAAATGCCATGACTTAATTGCATTAAAAGCCTTTGCAAAAAAGCAGGACTCTGATTTAATCGCGCATTGTTATTTTCTCAGAGGCAGCGCGATGTTTATTAAAGGCATTAAACGCAATTACGATAAAATTAATGCAGATGAATCGATTGCAGATGAAGATAAAATTGATGCGCTTTTGATGAAACTGGGCGCAGAGTTTTTAGTCAGTAAAGAGGATCGGGTTTATATTTTCAAAAAAGGCGATTTGGAAGCTAAATTTGATGCCAAACATGCGCGCGCCTATCATTTTAAAGAATATGTATGCAAAGACATGAATAAGCTGTTTCATGGATTTTGATTAAAATCATGATTTAAAAACGAAGAAGTGAGGGGGAATAAAGTTCCTCCTTATTTTTGTTTGTTGTGTACTGCACCAGCGTATATGATTTAAAAAACCTTAATTTTCAAAAGTATAATATTTTCTAAAAATATAAATTGAATAAAATAGATACAAGGCATCTATGATGAATACAGATATACATGATTCATTGAGATGTATTTAAATATGATAAAAATAAGTGCCATCTTGATCCTTAGTTTCGTCTGTTCAATAACCAGTTGGGCTCAACAACCCAAGCTTGTTCCGCATCCAATCCATTTAAAAAATGGCAAGCAGTTTTCTTTAAATTTGCCTGCAAATTTCGAGATCATTCCTGCTGCTGAAGGTCTCAAACGGGTACGCTTTTTTGCGCAAGCGCCTGATCGCAGAATGTTTGTCACGGATATGTATGATCTAACAGATAATAAAAAAGGTACTGTGTATATATTGGATGATTGGAATGCTGATACCGGTAAATTTGGCAAAATCATTCCTTATCTGACCGGTTTGAGAAATCCAAATTCAGTTCAGTTTTATACTGATGCTCAAGGACAGGATTGGCTCTATTTGGCGGAAACGCACCAACTGACACGGCAAAAATTTAGTAGAGGAGAAACTCAGCCTTCGAGTAAGGCTGAAGTTTTAGCGACATTTCCCGATTATGGTTTGAGTTATAAATACGGCGGTTGGCTTCTGACGCGGACGATTGCTATTGGTGGGAATGAAAAAGTTTATGTGTCGGTTGGTTCGAGTTGTAACGCCTGTGTAGAAAAAGGAAAAGTGCGAGCATCCGTCATCGAGATGAATCCTGATGGTTCAGAGCAACGGATTTATGCGACAGGTTTGCGTAATGCTGTTGGGCTAAAATGGATCGGCAGATTTCTATTTGCAACTAATCAAGGTTCTGATCATTTGGGAAGTAAAAAGCCAGATGAAACTTTTTATGCGTTAAAACGGGATGTCGATTATGGCTGGCCCGCATGTTATTCATGGCAGGGCAAAGTATTAGCGGATACTAAATTTAAACGTGCATCTGGCTGTAAAAATGTTCCATCGCCCTATACTTATTTCCCTTCACATTCCTCTGCATTGGGTTTTGATTATTTTGATAACCCTCATACCGATTCCACCATTAAAAATGCTTTTTTAGTGGCTTTGCATGGCTCTACCGACGAGGCGATTGGCCATGGCTATCAAATTGCAATGATGCGTAAAGGACAAAAACTTGAAACCTTTATGGATGGCTTTTTAGTCGGTAAAACGGTGCATGGGCGACCTGCTGATATTTATAAGGTCGATGAAAAATCTTTTTATTTTTCAGATGATCGGGCAGGGGTGATTTATTATGTGAGGGAAAAAATGAGTGATTAAAAAGCCAAAGTTTTTAGGCTTTGGCTTTGAGTGCTTAGGGATGGTCAGAAGATTTAGATGGTCACACCTGATGTCAGAATTCTAGTTTATATACGGTCAAAAATGGCTAATCATAGCGTTTCAGTTCTAAGTCTTCATTCTTGAAATGGGCAATCGAAATATGATTATTTGCTGCAATATTCTTAAAGCGTAACCATAGAAAAAATTCAATAAGATTGATTCCAATTCCCCAAAAAGATGTATTTAAGAGGGTGAGTTGGGTGTCGTAGGCAACATGAAACTCGAAGCCTGTGCTACTGAAGCCAAATGAGCTTTGCATAAAGAGAAAAAAGCCAGTTGTTACTTTTGGATAGTAAATGACTAAGGGTGTGATAATAATCGGGACAAGGCTTAAGCTGATCCAAAACAGTATTTTCAAGCCTAGAACATCTCTTTTCCAATATTTGATAGCGCCCATTAGCATGAAAAAGAGTTGGGCATACAGTACAAGAATAATAATCAAAACAAGTAGAGATAGCTGAATTGAAAGCAATTGATTGCCGAGTATGACCATGCCTAGAAGGGCAAAAATTCCGTAATAAAGGGCAATGATCTTGTGCTTTGGGTCTTGAAATTGTGTCTGATGCATCGTTATATAGTTTATTGTTAAAATTCGGAGTGCATTTTAGTTTAAAAATAGTCAAATTAACATGATGAATTTTAAAATTTAAAACTTAGATTTGTTATAAAAGAAGATAGCTAAATGTAGCTATCTTCTGAATTTATTTAAGCTGACTGCGGACGTGCCACATCACCATTCAATGCATCAGGCAAGGCTAAAACTGTCACATCTAACTCTTCTAAAGCTTCTGGGCGTGCCACAACTAAAGCTACATAACCATTTTCTACAGCCGCACTATTGACCACTTGTACGCCTTTATTCAGCTGTTCGCCTTGTGCAGGCGCAGTTCCTGTGCCTTGAATTGCATGCAACCAAGCTTTTGGTTTGGCTTTAAACCATAAACGTGCAATCACTTCCTGACCCAAATAACAACCTTTGTCATAGTGGACGCCTTCACGCTGATGTAGACGTAACTCTTGCGGTTGGAACACATGTTCAATGGCTTGGTCAATATAGGCCTGACCCGCTTGAATCGCTTGAACTTCCCATGCTGCAACATCCGTCGGTTCCGAAGCAAATGTCGTTTCATCACCGACTAAACTAGGAAAAACTGCACCAGTTTCTTCAAGTTTCATCTTAGAAAATGCACCATATTTTTTAATATGTTTGGCAAATTCTTCGGCTTGATCTGCTGTAGTGACAATAGAAAAACTTTCAGCACTGTGTTTGGTGAGCCATAAACCAAAATGAATACGGCCTTTGAGGTCGCAGATTGCGGTATAACGTGTTGCATTTTTTTCAAGGCGTTCAACATGCAAAGTCACTTGCCCTTGTAGAAATTTTTGTGCATCGACACCGTTGAGAGAAAAAGATGTGAATGCCATAGACGTTGTCATGACCAGCCTCAGTATAAATTTTAGATATCATTAATCATGTTATTTTGCAGCAAGCCGCAGTGTTAGGCAAACAAAAAGCCCATATTGATATGGGCTTTTGTACAGCAGAGATCGGTCTTAGTGATTGTGTGTAGGCATATCGCTTGCAGTCATATCCATAGTGGAATGATGCGAAGGCGGTTCACTATTACAATCATATTGATCGCCACAAATACGCACGGTTTCCATCATGCCTTGATCTTCATGGTCTAAAATATGGCAGTGCAGAACGAAGTCGCCTTCAAATTTTTCGTACTTACTGCGTACAAAGATTTTATAGCCCTGTTTGACGAAGAGCGTATCTTTCCAAACGCCTTTCATTCCATGATATTGCGAGTCAATATTTCCTGCACCATCTTTATCTGAGCTGCCGATCGCACTGACATCGACACCATTTTCATTCAATATTTTCACGACTTGGAATGGATTGACATGAATATGGAAGGGATGACTTGCAACATTACTGCTCAACTCCCACTCTTGGGTTTGCCCGATTGGAAGCTTGCGGACATAGCTATGGTGGGTATGGTCTTCATCGTGGTAGGCATCGCCAAAGCTGATCAAGGTACCTTCTTCGGCATGACGAATACCAAATTTAAATCTGCCATCTGTATTGAACAGAATGTCAAAGTTGGTGATTTGCTTCGCCATCGTTTTGAGCATTTTATCGACTTCAGCAGTCATTAAACTCGCATGAGAGATAAAGGCTGATAAATCACCCTGTTCGAGCTGTGCAATCACTTCTGGTGCCAGTTTTAGTTGGGTGGCCTGACTTTTTAAGAAGTTAAACGGCGTTTGCTGCGGTAGTTGAGTTGCTTGCACATTGACCCAACCGAGGAGCTGTGTATTGAGTTTTTCTTCTGGTGCGCGACGAAGTAACGGACTTGATTCAGGCGCATTAATTTCATCTTCCAGATTCAGCTTGGCATCGTATACACAGTATTTATTGGTGGTCGGGAAGGAGAGCATGGCATCAAAGCGATAACCCGGCTGAAAAATTTCAATCCCGTGCTTTTGGATTTTCCTCATGGTCAAGCCGTCTTGTGCAAGGGTATATAACGGTAATGTTTTCAGCGTTTTAAACTGTGAAGACATCGACTTGCTTTGATACTTTTGACATTCGCTCAGGGTTTGCTCTGCGGTAAAGAGCGCAGAATCAGGCAGTTCTTTGATGGTCAAACCAATGGTGTCACGGATACCGCCGTGAATCATGCGCCAGCGGTGGTATTGGTTCTGATCCACCTTAATTTCACCAAACATTTTGCCATTGATACTGGTAAAACGATTTTCATCCGCCCAAGAGGTCGGTATATCCAGTTTTGAATAATCTTCTAAGCTATAGATGCAGGGTGTGCCATTTACTTGGCTCAACGTGCTGTCGCAATCTTCGTTGTATTGAATTTGCTGGAATAGCATGATTTTTTCATGGTCATACTGCTGGGTTTTTTGATTTTTCCATAAGATGTCCAAATCACCAGTCTGTTGAATTTGCCCCTGACGAATGACAGGTTTCCGCTCGCCCTCAATAATCAAAGGGCCAGCCATGCCACTTGAGACCTGAATCGCGGTTGAACCATGCACATGTGAGTGATACCAAAATGTTCCCGCAGGATGATTCGGTTCGATCTTAAATTCGTAATGAAAATCTTGCTGAGGTTTTAAGCTCAAAAATACGTTGTCACTATTTCCTTGCGGGCTAACCCAAAGACCATGTGTATGTAAATTTGTGGTGTTAAAACAGTTCCCTTGGTTAATATTGGTCACTGGACTTGGACAGGTCTCCGTCGATTCAACAGGGAGGTGATTGACCAGATGAATTTTTAAATTGTCACCTTGTTTCGCACGAATTTGTGGGCCAACCAACACATCCGAAACACTGCCATCGCTATTTTTCGAGTTCCAGAGTTCAGGTTTAGTCAGATAGCCTCTGACCTGTAATAGGTCATTTTCACCCGTTTCAGGGTCGTATAAGGCTTGGTGTTTATAGGCAATCAGCAGTTCATGCTCACCTTGTGCATTGGCTTTCAAACGTGGTGGATTCGAGATGACAGTCGGTGAGTCTACTTCCTCTTCTTGAGTCGTCGAATCTGTTGTCGATTGGTCGTTGTCGCCACAGGCAATGAAGCTGAGACAGCTTAAGAGGCAGCCAGCCCCAATGATAGTTTTAAATTTTGTCATGATCTTTCCCCAAAGCATAATGACGGTAGAACAGTAATCGCAGATTTATTTAGCTAAGGTTTTGTAAATATTGTGATTATTTTGGCGAATACAGTGAATTACTGTGCTTGTATGTCGTGCTTTTATTATCTGAGAGTGGGGTGATTCGACGCTATCCCTGCAAATAGGGATAAATTGAGAATTAAGATAAAATAAATAATAAAACTGTGTTTTGATTCACATTATGGCTTTAAGGCGCAATGAGCTAATGAAGTAATTTAATGCCTTGATTATTAAATACTAAAATTGATAAGACTGATTTTTAATCAATTTGGTTGATATTTAGATTAAATATTATGCAGTGCAATTTACCTTAGACTAAAGAATGAGGCGGATTTGCAGCTATTTTTCAAAAAAATTCATATTTAGAGCCAATATTCCAAAGTTAGTGTAACTAAATATTTCAAAAACCCCTGTTTTTATATTTAACCCTATGAAATATATGAGATTTGGGAAATGGGTTTTCGGCAGTGTAGTATGCCTATCGAACAAAGATGAATTGTCTATGAAAAAGACAACGCAAAAAAATGAAAGACCGAGGGCAGGAACGCTATGAACAACAACTACCGTAAACCGCTGCAAGGCACCCAGCTAGAATACTTCGATGTACGCCAAGCCGTAGAAGATATTCAGCCAGGCGCATACGCAAAACTCCCATATACATCTAAAGTCCTTGCAGAGCAGTTGGTTCGTAAATGCGACCCTGCAATCTTAGAACAATCTTTAAAAGAGCTGATTAACCGCAAACAAGACCACGATTTCCCTTGGTACCCTGCACGTGTGGTGTGCCATGACATCCTCGGTCAAACCGCATTGGTTGACCTTGCAGGCTTGCGTGATGCGATTGCAGATCAAGGTGGCGACCCGTCAAAAGTTAATCCTGTTGTTCCAACACAGTTGATTGTTGACCATTCTCTAGCTGTAGAGTTTGGCGGTTTTGACCCAGACGCTTTTGAGAAAAACCGTGCGATTGAAGACCGCCGTAACGAAGACCGCTTCCATTTCATTGAATGGACTAAAACAGCCTTTGAAAATGTCGATGTGATCCCTGCGGGCAACGGTATCATGCATCAAATTAACTTGGAGAAAATGTCTCCAGTGATTCAAAACCGTGATGGTGTCGCATTCCCTGATACCTGCGTGGGTACAGACTCACATACGCCGCATACTGATGCATTGGGCGTAATTTCTGTTGGTGTCGGCGGTCTAGAAGCTGAAAACGTGATGCTGGGACGTGCGTCTTGGATGCGTCTGCCAGACATCATTGGTGTAGAGCTTGTCGGTCAGCGTCAAGCAGGCATTACCGCAACTGATATCGTGTTAGCGCTTACAGAATTCTTGCGTAAAGAACGTGTAGTTGGTGCGTATTTAGAATTCTTTGGTGAAGGTGCTGACAGCATGTCAGTGGGTGACCGTGCGACGATCTCAAACATGACCCCTGAATATGGTGCAACGGCTGCGATGTTCTACATTGACCAAAACACCATTGATTACCTGACATTGACAGGCCGTGAAGCGGATCAAGTGAAATTGGTTGAAACCTATGCCAAAGAAATTGGTCTTTGGGCGTCGGATATGACAGCGGCAGAATACCCGCGTGTACTACGTTTTGATTTATCACAAGTCACTCGTAATATTGCAGGTCCATCGAATCCACATGCACGTGTATCAACCGCTGATTTAAAAGCGAAAGGCATTGCAGGTAACTTAGAAGCGGTTAAAGCTCAGGAAGCTGAAGGTTTAATGCCTGATGGCGCAATCATCATTGCAGCAATCACCTCATGTACAAACACTTCTAACCCACGTAATACCGTGGCAGCAGGCTTACTTGCACGTAAAGCAAATGAATTAGGTTTAGTGCGTAAACCTTGGGTGAAATCATCATTTGCACCGGGTTCTAAAGCAGCCGCTTTATACCTAGAAGAAGCAGGTGTACTCGGTGATTTAGAAAAACTGGGCTTTGGTATCGTGGCATATGCATGTACCACGTGTAATGGTATGTCAGGTGCGCTCGATCCAGTGATTCAGCAAGAAATTATTGATCGTGATTTGTACGCAACTGCGGTACTTTCAGGTAACCGTAACTTCGATGGTCGTATCCATCCTTATGCAAAACAAGCGTTCTTGGCTTCGCCTCCACTCGTTGTGGCGTATGCCATTGCAGGGACGATTCGTTTTGATATCGAAACCGATTCACTGGGTAATGACAAAGACGGTAATCCAATTTACTTAAAAGACATTTGGCCGTCTGATGCTGAAATTGATGCATTGGTGAAAAAAGCGGTGAAGCCTGAACAGTTTAAGAAAGTGTATATCCCAATGTTTGATTTGGGTGAGCGTGAAAAAGCGGCAAGCCCACTATACGACTGGCGTCCGCAAAGTACTTATATTCGCCGTCCGCCGTATTGGGAAGGGGCTTTGGCTGCACCACGTACACTTGCAAATATGCGTCCGCTTGCGATCTTGCCTGACAACATCACCACAGACCATTTATCGCCATCGAATGCGATCATGATGGATTCGGCTGCAGGTGAGTATCTGCATAAAATGGGCGTGCCTGAGGAAGACTTCAACTCATACGCAACCCACCGTGGTGACCATTTGACTGCACAGCGTGCGACATTTGCTAACCCGAAATTGTTCAATGAAATGGTGGTTCGTTCTGACGGTACGATCAAGCAAGGTTCAAAAGCGCGTGTAGAGCCTGAAGGCGAAGTGATGCGTATGTGGGAAGCGATTGAAACTTACATGAACCGTAAGCAGCCGCTCATCATCATTGCAGGTAAAGACTATGGTCAAGGTTCAAGCCGTGACTGGGCAGCTAAAGGTGTGCGCCTTGCAGGTGTAGAAGTGATTGTGGCGGAAGGTTTTGAGCGTATTCACCGTACAAACCTTGTAGGTATGGGCGTGTTACCGCTTGAGTTTAAAGCAGGGACTGACCGTAAAACTTTGAAGCTGGATGGTACTGAGCTGTATAGCGTGATTGGCAATATTGCGCCTCGTTCTGACCTGACTTTGGTGGTTGAGCGTTCAACTGCAGACGGAAAAAATGAAATCATTAAAGTGCCTGTGACTTGTCGTTTAGACACTGAAGAAGAAGTGCATGTGTATGAAGCGGGTGGTGTGTTACAACGCTTTGCACAGGACTTTTTAGAAGGGAATGTGTAATTAAGTCTTTAATAAAAAAAGCCTCCTGAATAGGAGGCTTTTTTTATTAGTCTAAAGAGGAGATTACATTTTGAATATCTATATTTTTCTCACGTAGATATTTAATTAAAGTAATTTCATCTTTACCAAGCGTGGGTTGTAAAGATATACGCTCATATTCAGCAAAAACATTTGGCTGATATTCTTTTAAACACTTGAACCAAAAGTCCTGTTTGTCTAAGCCTAGTTTTTCAGCAATTAAACCTGCTTTATCCAAAGGGATTTTAGTTTTCCCCTGTTTTAGCATTGAGATAACATTAGGTGTAGAAAAGCCAGCATATTCTGCTAAATCTTTTTGTGTCAGACTTTGATTTAAATTAATTGCATCAGCTAAAATTTTTGCTACTTCGCGTTCATCAAAAAAGAGATTCATCGTGTTTTCCTTAAAAATATTTATACTCACTTAATTTGTTAAAAGAGCATATTCATTAGGATAAAAGGTTTGCATAACTTGTTTAAACAAAATTGGATATGGAATTTCATAAGTTTTAGCTATTAGAGGTAGAAAATTTAAAGGTAATTCAAAAATTCCTAACTCTAATTGTTCAATAACATTAGAACAGCTACAAGCATTTAATAATTCCTCGGGATTAAAATTTTCTTCGAGATGTAATCTAGCCTCTTTAAGCATGGTTGCAAAAGATGTAGGGGAGTTGAAAGAAAAATTTTGCGTTTGTTTTACATAGAAAGTTGGTTTAAATCCTTTTCTTTTAGATAGCCAATGCTTGAGTGAGGCAGAGGAAAGTTCATGTTTTGAAAAAGCTTCTATTTCTCCTGCACTGATAGCATTTTTTAAAGTGCGAAGATCAATATCTGCTAGATGTGCAATGGCTAAGGGGTAGTTGCACGTTTTTATATTGTAGAACATTACTTCACTATCATGTTCAAGAGCATGTCGAGCTAAAGCCATTGTAATAATGTCATTTGAACCATTAGATACATGAAAGTGATCAGAATGCAAAATATGAATAAAATCAACACAATCAG
Organism: Acinetobacter sp. YH12040; assembly: GCF_013420005.1. Classification (NCBI taxonomy): domain Bacteria; kingdom Pseudomonadati; phylum Pseudomonadota; class Gammaproteobacteria; order Moraxellales; family Moraxellaceae; genus Acinetobacter; species Acinetobacter sp. YH12040. The sequence goes on along the minus strand of NZ_VOZB01000015.1, from coordinate 881 downwards.
TTATTTCATCCATACTGCATCTACTTGCATCACCATTGACCGCATATTCATAGATACATTCAAAAGGACTCCAAATTAACCCATTCATAAAATGATTTTTTGCTAATTTGTCTTCAATTTCTGTTGAAAAGGTTGGTAGATCATAGGCGGTACCTAAATTTTCTATATTGTTAACTCCAAAGACCTGTCCCATGATGCCATGAATGCCCATATGCCCTTCCATTGTTGAAAAGTTACCGAGTGCACATGTATAAATATTTTGGAAAAATTCCTCTTTTGAAATAACTTTTTCTTTAGCCATTTTCTGCTTAATCAGTTGAAGATTTAAGGACAGTCTATCATGTTTGTGTGTTTTTCAAAGAAAAACACACAAATTCCTTGCAAATGAAAGCCTTTTTGATTATGATTATTTCATTGAAAAAATCATTTTAAGGTGTTTTTAATGAAAGCGGTTATTAACAAAGCAAATCTAAAGAATGATCATATTTATTTAAATTCGATGATTTCAGTGTTTCCAACAGATTGTATCGGAGGAGCTAATTCCAAAAATAAGGGAACAGAATTAAAAATTAGCTATAAATGTGGTAGTGGAACTAAGTCATTTATGAGTGATATTGCTGGGGATAAAAACATTCTACGCAAGCGTGGAAAGCAATCAGGAACAGGAATGTTATTAGCAGATTTGGATGTGAAAGATGGTGATGTTTTAGAATTTAGAAAGTTGGATGTTTATCACTTTGAAGTCGTGAAAGTTTCGTAAGCGTCCGCTGAACACACCTTCTGAATTCATCCTATAAGCCTTAATTTAGTCCCCACTTAGAAACAAGTGGGGACTTAAATTTATGACTACAAATCATCAGACATCCATCGCATCTCTTGCG
>NZ_VOZB01000014.1:0-91872 GCF_013420005.1 Acinetobacter sp. YH12040 | reverse complement strand
ATTTCGATCGATCAATCAGTAAAAATCCACACAAGTTGTTCTTCATAATCTCTTAATGATCTTCTTGTTGGTTCGTCACCAGCAAGCTAGGTCGGCTATATTACTCTTTATTTCTAAAGAGTCAACCGGTAATTCAAATTATTTTTAAACTTTCTTTCTAAAACCCAACTTAATCAATTCAACCAAGTCATTGTTTTATCAGAAGTTTTAATCTTCATCACCGCCGATGGATGTGCATTCTACAGCATTTCACATCCGTTGCAACACCTTTTTTAAAATAATTATTTTGAGCGCATAATTTTCACTCAAATTACATTTTTTTATTCATATTTTGATCAAATTTGGTTTAATAGTAATAAATCAAGATTATTTGAACGTTTTTACTTATTATACGGCAAACATTTTGCCGCGCTAAAAGCGTCAGGACTATATATGCGCCAAACTTCTTTTTTATATGCAGGATTATTGTCACTTGTCGTAACAACACCTGTATTTGCAAATGACGAGGCTTCAGCACCTGTTGCTCAAGACTCAGAAGCTGCCAATAAATCAAAAACACAACAACTTGCGCATGCTGCGATGGTCAAGTCATCTGAAGTTGCAAAAAAATTATCTGTAAATGCCAATGCAGCACAATCAGAAGAAGATAAAGACCCTTTCCAACCGATCAACCGGAAAGTTTACGCATTTAATGATTATTTAGATGTCCATATTGCCCGCCCTGCTGCTGTGCAATATGTAGCAAAAACTCCTAAGGATATTCGTGAATCTTATCGTTTATTCCGTAAAAATTTGGGCGAACCGTGGAATGCATTTAACCAACTCATCCAAGGACGACCGACACGTGCTGCAAAAAGTCTGGGGCGTTTTACTGTTAATACACTGACAACTTTAGGCTTTGCTGACCCTGCGAGTCGTCTAGGCTTAGAAACCGAAGATGAAAATTTTGGTGCAACTTTAGGATATTACGGTATTCCTTCTGGTCCTTATATTGTTTTACCGGTGCTTGGTCCAAGCACATTGCGCCAAACCGTCGGTCTAGCTTTAGATAGTCAAGGACGTCCACAGAAATATATGCTTGATGGTCATGATGTGGCGTATTGGTCTGAGCAAACTTTACGTGGAATCGATACTCGCGCTCAATTACTGGATATCGAAGGTGTATTACAAGGCGATAAATATGCTCAAATTCGCGACATCTATTTACAACGCCTGAATTATTCAATTTCTGAGAAAAAAGGTATCGCTGAAGAAAACTTATTTATTGATGAAGAAGATGACGATATTGATGAATCTGAAGATAATTCAACAGATGTTTCATCTGATGATTCTACCGATTTCATTGATGACAGCAGTTCAGATGATACCGACACGGTAACAACTGAATAAATAAAATTTTTCAATTGGCTGGTGTGGTTTTTCCCTCCAGCCATCATTAGCTTGCTATAGTACACTTATTGTCTATCGAAGGATTCATCTAATTCTTTATGTATTTCATTCAACCTACTCGTGATATTCCATATTTAGATCAGGTACTTGATGCGCTTCCTAGCGTACAAATGATTAACATTGAAGATCTAGACTTGTATGATCCAACGATCATTGCAATTGCTGATGTTGCCGACTTTTTAAATCACCAATGGACACTTCCTACCATTGTGCTCGCTTTTGAGCATGAGGGCGCTGCATTGGCTCAAGCGTGGCAACAAGGTGCTTTAGCAGGATGGGTGTGGGACCATATTCCAACCAACCTTCAGGTGGCACTCACTAAAATTGATGCGCAATACAAACGCAATCAAGACAGCCGTGATCTCCCTTCTGCTGCAGATTTGCAAAAACGTTTACTGCCCAACCCGATTGAACTCCACAACTATAAAATTGAAACATTCTTCCAGCCTTCAGCCTATTTATCCGGTGATTGGTACGATTACTGGAAAATCAGCGATAAAGAAATAATGTTTTATCTTGCAGATGTATCTGGTCATGGGGTGACGAGTAGTTTACTGACCTCTTGGATGGCTGCTTTCCACGGTCGTTCAAAAACCCCGAGAGAACTCATCAAAAAGCTCAATGGCATGTTGGTTCAAGAAAATATTGAAAAGCACATTACCATGATTGCGGGGATACTTAATCTCGATACGCATGTCTTGAAATGGTCTAGTGCAGGCCATTATCCGCCAGCCATTTTATTTGAACCCGGTCTTCCCGCACGAATTTTAAATACCAGTAGCTTTCCACTTGGCTTAACTGAAGACCTAGAAGTCGAAGAGTTTGAATTCACCTTAAATCGTTATTCACGCTTTGTAATTTGCTCGGATGGCGCACTTGAACCTTTTGATGGTGGATTGAATGAACAGCTAGGTCAATTGGTTTATCACTTGCAAAATCAATCATTTCAAGCACCAGACCATGTTGCTGATGATATTGCCATCCTAAGTTTACGTCGAATCAATTAATCACGAAATCAACTACTTAAACCGAATACGACTTTCTGATCATACTCGGCTACTTGAGTAAGCTGTGCCCCTATGGGATAATTTACTATCCTTCTCTGCAAATGGCATTTATATGTCAACAGGTCATGTTGAATATGCAAGCTTGAACGGAACGCATATTTTTAAGCTTATTGGCGAAGTGCGTGCCCAATCTTGTATTAGTCTAGACAAGTTATTAAACAAAATTGAACAGCAACAAAATGTCGTCGGTGCAATCGTTGATTTAACCCAAACGACATTTATCGATAGTACTGTCCTTGGCATTTTGGCGAAACTGGGTTTGAAGCTTAAACAAGTTCACCATATCCAAGCGGTAATGTTGTCTACAAACTCTGATATCACAACGCTTGCCAATAGCATGGGTTTAGGTCAGGTGTTTGTTATTTTGAATTATTGTGGTGATCCAAGTGTATGCACTCGCGCACTTATGGAAGAACACATTACCCATAGCAATATGCTGAATACGGTTTTAGATGCACACAAAACGCTGATGAAACTAAATGATAGCAACCAAAATATGTTTGAGCCTTTGGTCAAACAACTGCAAAAAGAGCAGGACAATCTAGAGCAACCCAAGCAGCAAAATGTCTAATTTAGGTTAATCACAGCAGAGACCCTCTTCGCATGACTTTACTTTCCGTTGCACAAATGAATTCTCAAAATGACATTGAAGATAACTTCAAAGTGATCGAATCATTGATGCAACAAAGTCAGGCTCAAGGTGCGAGTCTCATTGTATTTCCTGAAAATTTTGTCTGTTTTGCCGCAGGTAAACAACGCGAAACCGCGGCGCAATTTGAAAGTATTCAGCAGCGACTAGAACAACTCGCACATCGTTATCAACTCTGGATTGTTGCGGGCACGCTCCCATGCCCTTATCGTCCAGATGGTTCAATCATTCAAGATGGCCGTGTCCGTACTGTCAGCCTGTGTATCAGCCCTGAACGTACCGAAGCACGTTATGACAAAATTCATTTATTTGATGTGCAAGTTGGTGACGCTGTCGGTGGCTATCAAGAATCAAAATTCTTTGAACCTGGTACTGAAACCGTAGTTGCAACAACACCTTTTGGCAATATTGGCCTGATGGTGTGCTACGACTTGCGCTTTCCAGAACTGGCTTTGAAACTTCGTAGCCAAGGTGCAAACATTTTAACGGCGCCTGCAGCTTTTACTTATACCACGGGTGAAATGCACTGGCAGTTGTTACTGCAAGCTCGTGCCATGGATAGCCAATGTGCTGTACTGGGTGCCGCACAACAAGGTTGGCATGGTGAAAAGCGTCAAACTTGGGGGCATGCTGGAGCAAGCAACAGCCGTGGTCAAATTTTAGCAATCACCGCAGAAGAAGGCGCTCAACTACTCACGGTTCCTTTTGACTTAGACGAACAGCAACAGATTCGCGCATCTATGCCACTGATGCAGCACCGTGTTTTGGTTCAATATTGATTTTTACCCTGTATAAAATTACAAAAAAACTGAATATTATTTAAGCAAAAACCCCCACGATATGATTTTGAACCATCATCTGAGGGATTAGAAAAATGACTTTAGAAAAAGCAGTTTATACAGCCCATGCAAAAGCCACTGGTGGTCGTGATGGTCGTGCAACGACATCCGATGGTCATTTAGATGTTCAATTGGCTGTGCCGAAAATTATGGGGGGTACAGGTAATGGTACGAATCCTGAACAACTCTTCGCCGCTGGTTATTCAGCCTGTTTTTTAGGTGCAATGAAATTTGTGTCTAACCGAGATAAAATTTCGATTACCCCTACTGCCTACGTCGAGGGTGATGTTGGTATCGGCCCTATTCCAACAGGATTTGGTATCGAAGTGACGCTTAATATTCATCTTGAGGGTATGGATGCAAGCGAGGCACAGAAATTGGTCGATGCTGCACATATTGTGTGCCCCTATTCAAATGCGACCCGAAACAATATTAATGTCACTTTAAATGTTTTGACTTAAACCCATTTGTACCTATCTATACAAAGCACTGTTTTAATTCTTATAAAATAGTGCTTTGAGCTTTTTTACTTCTACACATCTACAGCTGAGTTCAAAATATAATCTTATCCATTTCCAATACATTTAAATATTCATATTCAGTTGCCAAAACCTTGCTAAAATATATAACGATTCTTATTTACATTCATTTGTTGATCTATGAAGCTTAAACCTCTTCTTATCAGTACATTGCTAATCAGCGCATCCACACTAAGTTTTGCCGAATTAACCCTGTCTGAAAAAGTCCGTCCTCAAATTAAATCCCTGGTCAATCCAGATATTCAACGTCTTGCGCTACCACCAACACCGAACAACATGTCTTTACCTGCCTATGGTCAAGGCATCATTGGTTGGGGTACAGGCCCAGAAGGTGCAGCAGCGCGCTTAGCCAATATCAGCAAAGCCGATGTTGAAAAGCTTAAAACTCAAGATGTCAATTTAGAGATGGTTCAAACTTGGCAAAAGTTTTATGAAAATGAAACGCAGCGCAATGCAGGTAACCCAACCGCGCCCATTCGTGCTGAATTGATGAAGAAAATTGCTGAACTTTGGTAAGTTTAATCAAAGTATTATTCATTGATGGGCCTAGCCGTCAATGAACCCCCCCCTCTTCACTTCTAACATTTCGCCTCAGCACTTTAAAGTTATACTTTAGCGCTTTACACAATCCCTGCTTATTCTTTATCCATTTTCAGACAGGATAGTCACTCCCTCCAACATATGCAGAGAATAAAAAATGTCCTTAGAAAAAGTGGTATATACAGCACATGCAAAAGCAGCTGGCGGCCGTGATGGCCGAGCAACTTGATCTGACGGTATATTAGATATTCAACTGAAAGTGCCTACGGAAATGGGTGGCGCAGGCGGCGGGATAAACTCTGAACAGCTTTTTGCTGCGAGTTATTCTGCATGTTTCTTAGGTGCTATGAAATTTGTGGCTAACTGTGATCATTTAAACATCACACCTGATGTGTATGTGGAAGGTGATGTCGATCGGTCCTATTCCAACAGGTTTTGGCATTCAAGTGACTTTAAATATTCATTTGGAAGGTCTAGAGCAAAGTGAGGCGCAAAAACTGGTTGATGATGCACATATTGTTTGCCCATATTCAAATGCGACACGTGGCAATATTGATGTGACGCTGAATGTGATTGTTTAATTTTTATCGCTGAATGTTCAAAAAATAAAAAGGCTGATATGTATTTGCATATCAACCTTTTTGATGATTGCACGCTAAGTCCAATTTCACATAAGAGATGTATGCTAAATGGGATATGATTAAATTTTTTCCAGAAAATATTAAAAAAAATACAGGATTAAATAATGGCTAGAGTAATCACAAAAATTGGCGATGTGTTTTCTGTTAAATTAGATAATAGAAGAAAAAAATACTTCCAACTTATTGCCTTTGATTCAACTCAATTAAATAGTGATGTTATCAGAGCATTTAAGAAAGTTTATTCACATGATATCACGCCGAATATATCGGATATTGTGAATGGTGAAGTAGAGTTTTATTCACATTGCGTTACTAAATCTGGTATCAAAATGAAACTATGGGAGAAAGTTGGTAATTCAGCCGAAGTAGGTGATATCACTAAAATTTTGTTTAGAGATACCAATGATTATGGTGCAGGACCAGGTGAGGAAATAATCAGAATATCTAATAATTGGTATGTGTGGCATATTAATAAGGATTTTATAGATGTCGGAAGTTTAATAGGCGAAAACCAAAAGGCAGAAATAGGTGTAGTTATAAATCCTTATGCAATAGTGGAACGTTTGAAAACAGGAAAATATAATTTCTTATATCCTGAATTTGAATAGGCTTTGTTGCATAGTGTGCCGGCTCAAACTTGAGCTGATATTTGCTTAAGATTGTCAGGTTAAATGTGAGCTAATACAACTTAAGCAAAAAAAAGCCTAACATCCCGATTGGGCTTTTTTTTGCTTAATCAATGTTCCACGATTTTAATGAGGCAAAGTAAACAGCACTCTCAGCTATTAGTGATGAAAAAAATAAATATTTCTCTCATCACTCTGCCGCTTCATTGGTTACACGTAAAACCTCTTCTATCGTGGTTTTACCTGCCAAAACTTTACGCAATCCATCATCACGAATTGAACCCGCATTTGCACGTACATGATTTTCTAACTCAAACTCAGCAGCATTACCATGGATGAGGCGACGTGTTTGCTCATCAATCGGGACGATTTCATAAATTGCGGTACGCCCTGTAAATCCAGTATGCGAGCATTGTTCACAGCCTTTAGGTTGTGGCAATTTTAATTCGGCCGATGCATCGAGATGCTTAAATAAGTCTTTTTCAAAATCATCGGCATCATGCCAAGTCGCACAGTGACGGCACAAGGTTCGAACCAAACGCTGCGCCACAACACCGATCAGAGAGCTTGAAAGTAGAAAGGGTTCAATCCCCATGTCTTTAAGACGGGTCACAGCACCGATTGCTGTATTGGTATGCAGCGTGGAAAGTACCAAGTGGCCTGTTAATGACGCTTGTACTGCAATTTCAGCAGTTTCTAAATCACGAATCTCCCCGACCATCACCACATCTGGATCTTGGCGAAGCATGGCTTTTAATGCACGAGCAAAGGTCATATCCACTTTGGTATTGACCTGCGTCTGCCCGATCCCTTCAAGTTGATACTCAATTGGATCTTCCGCAGTCAAAATATTTTTTGAACCATCATTTAGATCAGACAATGCCGCATATAAGGTGGTGGTTTTACCCGAACCCGTTGGTCCCGTAACTAAAATAATGCCATGCGGACGATGTACCAGTTGTTTCAATCGATCATAGTCATGCTGCATCAAGCCCAAATGGGTCATGTTTAAACGCCCAGCTTGTTTATCGAGTAAACGCATCACCACACGTTCACCATAGGAAGATGGTAAGGTCGATACACGAACATCAACTTCACGGCCCGCCAAACGTAGTGAAATACGACCATCTTGTGGAATTCGCTTTTCTGCAATATCGAGTTTGGCCATGACTTTGATCCGTGACACCAACAGTGGTGCTAGTTCACGACGTGGCTGCACAATTTCACGTAACTGACCATCGACACGTAAGCGGACAGACAGCTTTTTTTCAAAAGATTCGATATGAATATCTGAAGCACCGACACGGATCGCTTCAGACAACAAGGCATTGATTAACCGTACAATCGGCGCATCATCCTCCTGATCCATCAAATCTTCAGCTTCTGGTACAGAGTCCGCAAGGCTAAGTAAATCAGGATGATCTTCCAGACCCGCTGCAACTTGTTGAGACTCACCGGTGTCTCCGGCAAAGCTTGCACTGAGTAATTGATTAAACTCTTGCTCACTACATAATTGATATTGTGCAGGATGCCCTAAATAGCGACGTGCTTCTTGTAAAGCCAACAGTGGCGTGCTGTCACGACGCACAATAAAAGCTTGATCACCCTCATATCGAAGCAATACGCCATGACGTTTGGCAAAACTATATGGTATTTGTAATTGTTTAAGTACTTGCATCACGCATTATAATGATGAAAAAAGTTGTTTTGAGTGTACTCTAAGCATCTGACAGCGTGAAGTCTGTTTTTAGGATTTATCAGGACAAGGGATATACGCATTGCCATTAGAAAATGATTTGACTGAAAAGGAATCCCCAAAACGTAAATGGTGGGGGGAATATCAATTTGAACTGAATCACCCGCGCAGTTGGCAGTTTGGGTCTTTATTGTTCCGTGTAACGCGCGGCATGCAAGAGTGGCGTATGGAATACCATCGCCCGACCTTTCAGTTTGACTATGAGCAGCAATGGCATCCGATTCAAGACCCTGAATTTGGTTTTCCACAGCCCATTAAAATGGAACGTTATATGTTCCGCCAGACACATGACAAAATTCAAATTATGCCACGTTTGGCCGATCGGTCTGTGGTGATTAAACCAGTCGATCCGATTTATATTCCAGCTGGACAGCGCGGAACGCTATATATCAGCACACCGCTTTGGATTGCTGGTTTTGTCGAAGGTCTTAGAGAACCTTTGTTTGATATACCTGTGATTCTACCAAAAGATACCTGGTTTGGTCCGAACCATCGAATGGGTGAAATTTGCTATGCCACAGCAGTTGATGGTCGTACAGAACTTAAACAACTCAAACCTCGTGCTTTTCGTGCTGTAACCCCTATTGAGTTTCATAACGTGAGTAATCAACAGATTCGCTTTGACCGTATGAATGTCCCTGTACCGGCTTTGCCATTATTTTATAGTGAAAGTACAGGACGTTTATGGACTTCACAAATTCGGGTCGTGCATGAAGGTCATGACAAACCGCCACGGGTCAAAATTGAAAACCGTACACCACCACAAGCGGGTGACGTTGTTTATCTACATCCGCCACGCGAGTCAGCCAATGTGCTATTCAATATGTTTGATTCATTTTTCTAACGGTGAGCCATGGCAGATTTAAATATTTCGACAGAAATTACCAGCAGCCTAAAAGGAATGGTCGCCAATCTAAATACTGATCGGCTGACAGAATTATTGGTGGCTGTTTTACTGGCAGTCATCGGCTTTCTGATTGCACGTTTTATCTCAAACACCTTTATCCGTACTGTAGGTATGCGTTTCAATGCCCATCAGCAGTTGGTTTGGCGTCGCGGGATTTTCTATTTTATTTTTTTAATCTTTGTGATGGCCAGTTTAAAAGAAGCCGGCTTTAAACTCAGCGTCTTCTTGGGTGCAGCAGGTATTTTAACGGTCGCACTGGGTTTTGCCTCGCAAACGTCCGCATCCAACCTGATCAGCGGGATGTTCTTGATCGGTGAAGGGTCTTTTGAGGTTGGTGATACCATTCAATTGACACTGATTCGCGGGCATACCATTGAAGGTGAAGTGATCTCGATTGATTTGTTGTCGGTCAAATTACTCACGCAAGACAATGTCTATGTCCGTTTGCCGAATGAACAACTGATTCGGGCACCTGTACATAACTTGTCTAAGTTTCCAATACGGCGCATTCCAATTACCCTTGCGATTAACTTTCATGAAGACATCATCAAAGTCCGTGAAGTTTTATTAGATGCCGTTAGTAAATATCCATTGGTCTTGGCCGATCCTAAACCTGCCGTGACCGTCACTGCCTTTCGTGAATCTTCCATTGAGCTGCTTTTTGCTATTTGGTGTCAAAGAGAGAATTTCCTGAAAGTCCGTGATGAAATGCAGGAACGGATTCGAAATGCTTTTGTCGAAAATAAAATTGAAATTCCTGTACCGAAAATGGGTTTTGTTGACCACCCGCTTTCTACGCAAGCAAGCGATGCCGACGTCGATCAATATGCCAATGCACAAGAGATTCAACGAGAGCCTCAACTCAAATAATAGTTTATAGACTTGATATGAAAAGCCCTGCATATCTTCAAATGTGCAGGGCTTTTTTATCATCCACTTTTTATAGCCATCGAATCGACCTATGCGGGTTCGTGATCTCGTACCTTTAAGAACTTCATCATGGTTCAATCTTGTCATTCGGCATGGGCGCAATATAAGCAATTAAAAGCATGGCAAAACCTGCGGCCATGAAGGAAATCACTCGCATGAGAGTGCCGACATGAGATAAATCCAGCAAGACCAATTTCAAAGTGACCAAGACCAAAATACTGCCACCGAGTAGCCAAACTGAACGTAATTGGCGCTGAGTAGCAAAGCGCATACTCACCAAAGCCAATAACACCCACAGCACAGTAAAACTTAGTTGAACGGTCGCATCGCTCCAAATGTCTAAACTGTTATAAGGTGTATCCAGATACATATGTAAGGCACGAAGCACAACATAACTACTTAACCAAAGTAGCCCTAGAACACTCAACACGGCAGCCAAGCTACGATCTAAACCGGCTTTTAACTGTTGATTCAACATCCATAAAAAAGCCGCTAACAACAGCAAACTCACTGCATCAAAAGGATTCAGTATCGGCAAGATATATCCCACAAAGGCCTGCTGACTAAATAATTGCGAACTGATGATCCAACTTAAAGCCAAAAACAAGCTGCTACGCGCTTGCCAAAACATTTTCCAGGCCGGTTGTTGCGCTTGCCAATAACACCATGCACAAAATATCAGCGGCAAAATTACCACACTGATATACGGCATACTGGGTATCAGCGTCAGACTGGTCCACGCCAAGCTGCTCAAAATTCCGAGACTGACCCATTCTTTTTCTTCACGCACACCGAGTAATGGTCGTAGCCAAAGCAGCGTCAAGCACAGCCCAGCGAATGCAAAATACATCTGCTCCATCGTTGAATGCCAAAGTAACTGACCGTTCTCACTCACTGAAATAACTTGGTACAGCCCCATCACATAAACAGGCACTAGACCGGTCCACTTAATGATGGACCAACTCCACGAAGCTTTTCGTTTTAACAAGCCTTCATTCACCAACAGATAGGCCACACTGACAATCAATAAACTCAAGGCCAATTGATGACTACTCTGCAGCCAATCTAAGAGCAACATGATGAGCATGGTGGTTGCTGAGAGCATTTGCACACATTGAAAGGCAATACTCGAACTTGAAAGCTGTTTATGAAATACAGGAACAGCATGCGTCATGATAATGGCCGCCAAATAGCTCAAACACACGCCCCAATACATCTGTGCAGGGAAATGTGGCAGTTGAACCAAATAATACAGACTTGAACAACCCGCCATCACCAAGAGCGCCATGCCTAAATAACGGCTGATATTGGACTGCTTGTATTGGGCATATATAAATATCAAAGCACCTTCAATTGCCCAACCAACCACACTCCACTGCTCTTTCAATACTATCGGTGGAATCAATGCCAAGAAAATTAAGGTCAAACTCAAATAACTTTGTGCAATCAATGGGATCACAGCACTACGTTTACTGATGCTATACAGCGCGGCAAAAAGCGCCGCGAATAGCAAGCTATACCCCGCCTGCCATACCGTTTCCTCAAAATACATCAAATACAATGCCAGATAAGCAAGCACTGGTGCAGCAAAAATCAGTGCAAGATCCAAGGCAGGTTTAAGCTGAAAATGCGCAAGATCCTGTTTCGCCAATAACTGGCTAAAACGAAAACCTAGCCAGATAAAAATCGCAGCGTGAGCTAAAACCAACACGCTCATCATCTGACGTTCGGTGGTGTATCCGTGGTAAAAAGCATATCCTCCACCCATAATCACCGTCATCAAAAAAGCGATTTGATTCAGATATTTCCACGGTCTTAATGTACTCATGACCGCAACAGCAATATTAATCACAAGATAATAGGCAATAAATTCCGTTGCAGTTGCATCACGAACAGGCAAGGTAAATGGCGCAAGATAGGCGATCAGCATTGCCATAATTGCCAGTTCTACCGACTGTTGTTTCAAACTGAGCCAAATCGTCAATGCCATAAGTGCAGCATATAGTAGACAAGCTATGCCAAAGCCCGGAATGACGGCATTGTAATAGGCAAAAAATAAAGTCAAAAACAGCGCTGCAAGACCTAGACCTTCTAGAGCCAAGGCAAAACTGCGATTTTTGGTTTGTAGCCAAAAACCCAGTCCGACAACACCAGCACTGATCAAACTCACGATCAGCAGTTTCATGGCCAAGCTTAGTTGCCAATGCTCTGTGGCAAATCTGAGTAATAGCACCACGCCAATCACCAAGACCAGTACCGCCACTTTTAACACGGGATTACCTTGGAAAAGCCATTGCTGAATTTGACTAGATAGATTTGGCGCAGACTTGGATGGTGTATTAGAAGGCGTTGAATTGAATGATGCCTGATGTTTAGCTGTACCAACTGCCGTCGCGGGATGTACAGATGGTGTATCGTTAGAATCAAAATTTTCAGGACGGTCTATTGTCGACGCTGATATTGAAGTAGCTGCATGTATCGATTGCGACTGAAGCGCACGTCCTTGCAATAGATGCAGCTGACGTTCTAATCGTTTCAGCCAACGCAGAAAAAAATAGACCCACAGGCCAATCCCGATCGCAACCAAGTATCCCAATTCTGTTAACAGTCCAACGACCGTTAATAACGATGCAATATATAACGGAACCTTTGATGTCACTTGAAATGGTTGTTTTGATGAACTCAGTGCATCAGCGCCGTGCTGTAAATCATCGACATAATTCATCACACTGAGCATAAAACCGATGCCACTGATATAACTCAGGATTCGGACATCTAAGTACCATGCCCCGATCCCTACCAAGATCAGCGTCATCAACCAAATCATCTTGATTTCATTATTCTGTTTCAGCATACCTGCTTCGTCATTTTCCTGAATGTTTTGATGATACATGAGCCTGACCGATGGATTAAAACTATTCATCAGTGATTCGGTAAGTTACATATACAATCTAGACTCAGCGTGCGGGCAAAAAATCACGTACAATAAAACCGTTTTTAGGATTAGGAAATTATCAATGCCACCATTTGTCTTGGTCGATGGCTCATACTTTTTATTTCGTGCCTACCATGCACTGCCACCATTAACCACTTCAACCGGTTTGCATACCAATGCAATCCGAGGTGCCATTTCTGCCATCCAAAAATTAATGCGTCGTATCCAACCGACGCACATGGCCGTTATTTTCGATACACCTGAACCAACCTTCCGTCATGAATTGTCCCCGATCTATAAAGGTGACCGTCCTGCGATGCCAGAAGAATTATCACAACAAATTCCATATCTTCACGCTTTAATTCGTGCTCTGGGGATTCCGCTGCATATGTTGCCGGGTGCTGAAGCCGATGACATTATCGGAACTTTGGCCAAACGCGCTGAAGCAGCCGGTCATCAAGTTTTAATCTCCACCGGTGACAAAGACATGGCACAGCTCGTTACTGAGCGTGTCACTTTAGAAGATAGCTTCAAAGACAAACCGATGGACGTTCAAGGTGTTTTTGAAAAATTTGGGGTGTGGCCGAATCAAATCATTGACTACCTCACGCTGATGGGCGATGCCTCTGATGGTATCCGTGGTGTACCCGGTGTTGGCGCAAAAACGGCAGCGAAACTTTTAACCGAGTACGGCTCGATTGGCGGCATTTTAGAAAATGTCGACAGTATTAAAGGTAAAGTCGGTCAAAACATTAAAGACAATGTCGAAGGGATTGCTCTTGACCACCAACTGGCGAGTATTGTTTGTGACCTCGACATGGGTCTTAAATACGAAGATTTGAAACTTGCCGACCCAAATATTCCAGCACTGCGTGATTTATATACGGAACTAGAATTCCGTAACCAACTGCAGTCTTTAGATCATCCGAACAACCCCAATGGCGCAACCTACAAACAAGCAGCCAAAGCCATTAACACCACGGCGACTGTAGCCAATGCACCTGAAGTTGAAGATCAAGCGGACAAAACCAGTGTTGATGACTTACTTGGTGAAGCACGTTATCACACGGTATTGACTCAAGAAGATTGGGATGTGTTATTCAAGCGTCTAAGCACTGAAAAGCGTTTTGCCTTTGATACCGAAACCACTAGCCTTGACTACCGCGTGGCGCAGATTGTAGGTTTCTCGGTGGCTTTAGATGCACATGATGCCTATTACGTGCCGCTTGCGCATGATTATGAAGGTGCGCCGCAACAACTTGATCGTGACACGATCCTGAATCAACTCAAACCTTTACTTGAAGATAATGACGTACAAAAAATTGGTCATCATCTCAAATATGATGCACATGTCTTAGAAAATCATGGCATTCATTTGGCAGGTTGGTATTTCGATACCATGTTGGCCTCTTATGTCCTTAACTCTGTGGCTACACGTCATGGGATGGATGACGTCGCACGTTTGTATTTAAGTCATCTCACAACGACGTTCGAACAAGTGGCTGGCAAAGGTGCAAAACAAAAGACCTTTAACCAAATTGAGCTTGAAACTGCAGCTCATTATGCCGCAGAAGATGCCCATGTGACCTATCGTCTATATGAAGTACTCGATAAGAAGTTACAAGCTCACCCGGAGCTGATCAATATTTTGCACGATATTGAAATGCCTGTTGCCCGTGTTCTAACCTCTATGGAAGAAAACGGCATTGAATTGGATATGAACTTCCTCGACCAACTCGGTGTGGAATTTGCCAATACCATTCAAAATTTAGAAACAGAAATTACCGATCTTGCGGGTCAAAGCTTCAATGTCAGCTCACCAAAACAAGTTGGTGAGATTCTGTTTGATAAATTAGGTTTAAAAGGCGGTAAGAAAACTTCTACAGGTCAGTACAGTACCAGTGAAAGTGTGTTAGAAAAAATCGACCATCCGATTACTGATTTAATTTTGGAATATCGTGGTCTCTCTAAACTGAAAAGCACCTATACCGACGGTTTGTTAAAGCAAGTGAATAATGACACACATCGTGTGCATACCAGTTACCACCAAGCGTTAACGGCTACAGGTCGTTTGTCATCCACAGATCCAAACTTGCAAAACATTCCTGTCCGTGAAGATATTGGACGTCAAATCCGTAAAGCCTTTATTGCACCTGAAGGTCGCATTTTATTGGCAGCCGATTATTCGCAAATCGAATTACGTTTAATGGCGCATTTCTCGCAAGATCATGCATTGGTCGATGCCTTCAATCATGGGCAAGATGTACATAAACGTACTGCGGCAGAAGTTTTGGGTATTCCACTCGACGAAGTGACCAGCAACCAACGTCGTCAAGCAAAAGCGGTGAACTTCGGTCTGCTCTATGGCATGTCTGAATTTGGTTTGACTCGTCAGCTGGGTTTCACTCGTGAAGAGTCGCGTAACTATATTGGTAAATACTTCCAACGCTACCCTGGTGTTTTGGAATATATGGAACGTACTCGCCAAGTTGCACGTGAACAAGGTTTTGTGGAAACCATTTTAGGTCGTCGTCTGTATACACCAGACATTATGGCGAGCAACAAAATGGTGAAACAAGGCGCTGAACGTGCAGCGATTAATGCGCCGCTACAAGGTTCTGCGGCGGATATCATTAAACTAGCCATGATTGCAGTCGATAAAATCTTACCGAAAGATCAAGCCAAAATGTTACTGCAAGTACACGATGAATTGGTGTTTGAAGTTGATGCTGCAATTGCCGATGAACTGTCTGCCCAACTGACTGAAGTGATGCAATCTGTGTTGAAAATTTCCGTTCCACTGATTGTGGAAGTGGGTCAAGGCAATAACTGGGATGAAGCACACTAATTCATTCACGTTCATTCACACCTTTCTCCTTCTAGGAGGAAGGTTGGGATAGAAGTGAGATGTTTCTTAGTTAGTAAAAATATCTTATTTTACACCTCATATTAAATCCACAAAAAAGGACGCCTCGGCGTCCTTTTTAATTTAACTCGTCTTAGCTCAGATTAAAGACCAGTCAATAATGCAATTGCGACTTGCTTCATAATGGTTTCCGCAACCAACAATGCCAAAATCGCAAAAATTGGTGACAAGTCAATCATCCCCATATTTGGAAGAATACGGCGGAATGGCGCAAGTAGCGGTTCTGCCAATTCTTGAACCACTTCAATATAAGGCGAACGTGACTGACTAAACATCACGACCCAACTCAAAATAATCGATGCAAAAATTAAGTAACGACAAAAACGGATTAAATCCTGAATCATGGTCACAAAGGTCATAATGATCAAATGGAATGGACTATTCACCGCCACACCTGACAAATACATCAAACCAAACATTTTTAACAAATACAGAATCACCACCAACACCAATGCTGCGGTATTCACTCGACCTTTGGCCAAAGTTGGGAAAATTCGGCTAAAGATATCGACAATTTTTGTTGCTTTTGCTGTTGCCAAAACCACAGGGTTATATGGACTCACGGCAGCAAGCTGCATTAAAAAACGGAAAAATACGAGCAAAATTGCAACGTTAATAATGATTCCAAAAATTTGAGCAGAGCCCATACTTGAACTTTCCTAAATCAAATCGAATTATTTGGTGCTTTCGCTTAACTCTTGTGCTAACTCTTGGCTACGCTTTTGCGCTGCGGCTAAAGCGGCCTGAATATTTTGTGAAATTTGAGCATGATCAAATACTTCAATCGCAGCTTGTGTGGTACCGTTTGGAGAGGTTACATTTTTACGCAACTCCGCAGGACTGTTGGCACTGGTAATCGCCATTTGTGCAGCGCCCAATGCAGTTTGTAAGGTTAGTGCTGTAGCCACTTTTTCATCCAAACCCATGTTTTTCCCTGCACGGATCATACTTTCCATCATATAGAAAAAGTATGCAGGACCTGAGCCAGAAACAGCTGTTACTGCGTCAATCTGCGCTTCTGAGTTTACCCAAAGTGTTAAACCCGTTGAAGCCAAAACTTGACTTGCAAGATCACGATCTTCAGCTGAAACCGCTTCACCTGCATATAAGCCATGCGCACCGGTTTGAACTAAAGCCGGTGTATTTGGCATGACACGAACAATACGCTCTGTGCCTAATAGTTTTGAAATCGTTGCAATTTCTGCACCTGCAACAATTGAAATCACCAACTTCCCTTCTAGCAAACCTTGTAATGGTGCCAAAACTTTTGCTAACACCTGAGGTTTAACGGCAAAAAGAACAATGTCAGCTTCTCGAATTGCTGCAACATTATCATCGGTCACATGCAAATCTTTTTCAGCCAAAAGCTCACGTACTTTTTCTACGGGATCTGAAACTGTAATACGTGTAGTCGGGACACCACGTGCAATTAGGCCACCAATTAAAGCCTGTGCCATGTTGCCGCCACCAATGAAACTGATATTACAATTTAGAATTGCGCTCATGATTGAAGATCCGATATTGCAGATTTAGCGTTAAGAGATAATGTTGGTTGCCAGCCAGCTTGAGTACAAAATTCAGACTGCGCCAACCAAAAGCCCTGAGGCGTAAAGACGCCTAGCATAACATTATCTCGGCTTAATATTTGAATAGTATGACGATGCCATGGAAAAATTTGCGCCTGCTGAATGGCTTTTTTCAAAGGCCAACTTCCGACACGGCCATATAAATGAATTTTTTCACCTCCAAGACGTGGGCGAATCTGCAGTTGCTGCCCCAATAATTCAGGTGATAAACCAACCTTTGAGGGTTGAATCACAAAATGGCCGGCAGGCAACTTGAGGCACTGACCTGCAACACAAGTTACAACCTCAACCTCTTGAATGGGTTCAGTTTGAAGATAATCCGCTTTGGCAATCCGATGAAGTTGCTGTTGAAACCGCAGATAATAAAATCCATTCCAGTGCAATGCCGCTTGCGAGTCTTCGCGTGAGCCAATCACTTCTGAAAATAAACGCTGTACCATTTCAAAACTAGGACGATATTGTCCCTCACCTTTCATCCAGTGCGATAACAACTGACGCTGACGTGCCAGACTGAGCTGTTGTAGAGCCACCAAAGATAACGCTTGCGATGAGCCGCAGACTGCTAAATCTTGTTGTAATACCTCGTTTAAAATTTCATCGGCATCTTGCATCAAGTAACTGGTTCGACTCAGAGCTTGCTGCATTTTAGGAAATCGCTCACTGAGTAGCGGCCACAAAATTTCACGACTCCACGCACGGTCATAGTCGGTATCAAAATTGGTGAGGTCTTGAATATTTTGCACATGCAGCTGTGCTGCCCATTGGCAAATTTGCTCACGTGAAAGATCTAATAGCGGACGCCATAATGTAAAATCTTCACGTACATCGAATTTTTTCATCGCAGCAAGGCCATGGACACCAGCACCTGAAAGTAGCCGCAACATCAATGTCTCCGCCTGATCTTGCTGATGATGTGCGAGTACCAATATTTCATCTGCTTGTAAATGTTGGCGAAAGGCTTGATAGCGAGCCGAGCGTGCTTGATTTTCAAGGTTACCTTGCGCAACCTGAACTTTTTGTATGATGAATGGCAAATTCAGCGCTTTACATTGAGCACGTACAAATTCGCCCCAAGCATGACTACAATCTTGTAGTTGGTGATCAATATAAATTACCCGCATTTTTTCAGGGCACAAAAACGACATAAGATGCAGCAGCAACATGGAATCCATGCCACCACTACATCCTATTAAAAATCGGCTTTGTTCAGGCAGCGCCTGAATTTGACTTAAGCAGTCAGCCCTAAATTGTCGCTGCCAAACTTCATTAAACGCTGATAACGCGCTTCGCATCGTTCGTTTGCATCCATTGGTTGCAGTTCTTCTAGAGCTTGCTTCAAGACCACTTTCAAATCCTGCATGACTTTTTCAGGGTTTAAATGTGCGCCCTCCGCTTCGTCCACCACGTATTCCACAATGCCCATCTTCTGCAATTTATCTGCCGTCAATGCCAATGCTTCACTTGCTTGTTCTGCTTTTTCTGCAGTTTTCCACAAAATAGATGCACAGCCTTCAGGTGAAATTACTGAATAAATACTGTGAGATAGCATAATCACACGGTCAGCTACGCCAATACCGAGCGCACCACCCGAACCACCTTCACCCAATACCGTTGCCACTACAGGCACTTTAAGTGAAGAAAGCTGAGCTAAGCTAGTTGCAATCGCTTCGGCCTGACCACGCTCTTCTGCACCCACACCTGGGTACGCACCCATGGTATCAATAAAGGTAAAGACGGGCAGATTAAAACGCTCGGCCATATCCAATAAACGCTGTGCTTTACGGTAACCTTCGGGGTTACTCATACCAAAATTATGCTGTAATTTTTCACGTGTACTACGACCACGGTGCTGACCTACGATCATCACAGGCTGACCATCTAAACGAGCCAAACCACCAATCATCGCTCCGTCATCACCAAATAGGCGGTCACCGTGCAAAGCATCGAACTCTGTAAAAATTTCGCCAACATAATCCAAAAACTGCGGACGTTCAGGATGACGTGCGATCTGAACCGTAGTCCAGGCTTTAGATTGAGCTGCTTTATTTTTCATAGGTCGATCATTATCCCTAACTTAACTGGTCTGTTAATTGATAAATTGTTCCGACTGGATATTCAGTTCAATATCCCAATGCTTAAATTGCACTTGCTCATCATGCAAGTCTGCAACCAACAAAGGCCACTGTTTGGCATCACCAGAAACACTAAGTTGCCATTGTTGCGCATTGTCCACGCTTAATTCAATGGCAGGAAGCATCTCATCGCTGCGACTATGATTTAATAAAACTGCTAAACGAAGCAATAGACATAAGTAAACAAGTTTGTTACCACCGACTTTCATCACATCAATGCGCGCGTCACTACGTAACTTACGACGATGATGCGCCACTAAATGCGACAAATGGTTTTGATCAATTTGTGAGAAACCCGGAATATCCGAATGTTGCAGTAAATAGGCACCATGACGATGGTAACCACTATGACTGATCGCTAAGCCAATTTCATGCAAATACGCTGCACGACGCAGTAAATCACTGTCATCACTGGTCAAATTCAGTGCGGTCGCCACACCATTAAACAGCTGTTGCGCAGTATTTACCACACGCTCAGCTTGTTTCATATCTGCGTTGTAGCGCCCCATCAACGCATGTACAGAACGGTCACGAACATCTTCATGTTGGAAACGTCCCAATAGGTCGTACATCACGCCTTCACGTAACGCGCCATCAGAATAAACCAATTTATCGATATTCAGCACATCAAAGACTGCATACAAAATGGCAATGCCAGCTGGCAAAACTGCTCGACGGTCTTCTTTTAGACCATCAAATTCCATTTCATTGACATGCTTATATTTAAGCAATTTATCTTTGAGTTTAAATAAACCGTCACGTGTCAGTTCTTCCTGATCGTTGCTCCAGCCCATATTGACACAAATCTGACGACATGCTTTGATCGTGCCACTTGAACCGACAACAGTATCCCAGCCCGCAGCTTTATAAGTGTTGGCAATGCCTGCGATTTCCTTACGAGCAGCATTTACCGCTTTATCAAAACTTTTCAGGTTAATTTCACCATCAGCAAAAAACGCTTTGGTAAAAGCGACACAGCCCATTTGCACAGATTCTGTATGAATCGGTTCAAACTCTTCACCAATAATCAACTCTGTTGACCCCCCACCGATATCAATCACAAGGCGGCGACCACTATTTACCATAGTATGTGAAACCCCTAAATAAATTAGACGGGCTTCTTCACGACCAGCAATGATTTCAATCGGCTTGGGTAAAATTTCAGCGGCTTTTTGAATAAATTCATGACCATTTTTTGCTTGGCGCAAGGCATTGGTCGCTACAATACGTAAACGGTTGGCTTGGACAGGATTTAAACGTCCCACAAAACGTGCTAGGCAGGCTAATCCTCGTTGCTGTGCGGCTTCAGTCAAATTTTTATTTTCGTCTAGACCAGCGGCAAGCTGTACTTTTTCTGACATTGATGCAACTTTTTTCACTTCACCATGGTCTACGCGTGCGATAGCCAAGTGGAAGCTGTTCGATCCCATATCGATAGCAGCAAGTAATTCTTCATCAATCAAAAAATCAGACATTATTCAAAAAAACCTGTTCAGAATTGTGCTTAGATTAATTCACATACATGTAATTTAAAAGCCATTTATGAGTAGTTCGGGCGGAACTTATCGATTTTTTATCTGAAGCAATGATAGTCATACACGATCATCGGCATCGTGATCATCCATTAGACAAACTCGCCATTCAGGTCGAAAATTTACATAACCCCCTACATTGTTATAGTTGGCTATGTAATACTTATAAACATAGAGTCAACTTAAAAATTAATTCCGGAGCAAAATCCATGTCTGGCAATATCGTAAATACAACTGATGAAAACTTCCAAGCCGATGTACTAGAGTCTGATACTCCTGTACTTGTAGATTTCTGGGCAGGTTGGTGTGCTCCTTGTAAAGCCATTGCACCTGTACTTGAAGTACTTTCAACTGAGTTTGAAGGCAAAGTTAAAATCGTTAAAGTAGACGTAACTTCTTGCGAACAAACAGCTGTAAACTACAACATCCGTAACATTCCTGCATTATTAATGTTTAAAAACGGCGAAGTTGTAGCAACCCAAGTCGGTGCAGCACCAAAATCTAAATTGACAGCTTTCATCGAAGAAAACATCTAATATTTTTTCGATAAAAACACTCGAAAATACGCTGTTTTACACAGCGTATTTTTTTGGTTGATAAATTGACAAATGCTGTGTTCTCTCTTATATTGTTTACTCAAGAAATTAAGGATCTCAAATCCTGTCATTTTCTTACAACACAACACATAAAATGCCGCTCGGCAACAGAATTGTTTTTCACATCTCTCTTCATATAACGAATCAGATCTCTGAATTGTTTTGTGCAAACCAATTGCTATCGTTTCTTGCATGATCGCGGCACATTTGTTGCTCCCTTTTCCAACCTGTACCTCAGAATTTTAGATTCTATCTGACCACCTATGAACTTAACCGAACTCAAGAAAAAACCGATTGGCGAACTCATCAAGATTGCCGAGTTTATGGGCCTCGAAGGAATGGCTCGTAACCGTAAGCAAGATATTATTTTTGCCATCTTAAAGCGCCACGCAATGAACGGCGAAGAGATTTTTGGTGATGGCGTTCTAGAAATTCTGTCGGACGGCTTTGGTTTCTTACGCTCTGCAGCGGGTTCTTACCTAGCCGGCCCTGACGATATCTATGTGAGCCCATCACAAATCCGTCGCTTCAACCTTCGTACTGGTGACACTATTACAGGTACGATTCGTCCACCTAAAGAAGGCGAACGTTACTTTGCATTATTAAAAGTTAATCAAATTAACTACGACACACCCGAAAACTCACGTAATAAGATTCTTTTCGAAAACTTAACACCTTTATTTCCAACCGAACAATTGGTAATGGAATTAGGTAATGGTACAACAGAAGACTTAACTGCGCGTGTCGTTGACTTGGTTGCTCCGATTGGTAAAGGTCAACGTTCAATTATCGTTGCACCGCCAAAAGCGGGTAAAACCATGTTGTTACAAAACATCGCTCAGTCGATTGTTCGTAACAATCCTGAATGTTTCTTGATTGTCCTTCTGATTGACGAACGTCCTGAAGAAGTAACAGAAATGGAACGTACTGTTCGTGGTGAAGTGGTTGCTTCAACATTCGATGAATCACCAGCTCGTCACGTACAAGTTGCAGAGATGGTGATTGAAAAAGCTAAACGTCTTGTTGAACACAAAAAAGATGTAGTGATTTTGCTTGACTCAATTACTCGTTTAGCACGTGCTTACAACACTGTAATCCCTTCATCTGGTAAAGTTCTTACTGGTGGTGTGGATGCCCATGCTTTAGAACGTCCAAAACGTTTCTTCGGTGCAGCACGTAATATCGAAGAAGGTGGTTCACTGACAATTATCTCAACTGCCTTGATTGAAACTGGCAGTAAGATGGATGAAGTGATCTACGAAGAATTCAAAGGTACAGGTAACCAAGAAATTACCCTAGACCGTCGTATTGCTGAAAAACGCGTGTTCCCTGCGATGAACATCAAAAAATCAGGTACACGTCGTGAAGAGCGTTTGATGTCTGAAGATAACCTACGTAAAGTTTGGATTTTACGTAAATTACTTCATACACAAGACGAACTTGCAGCGATGGAATTCTTGCTTGATCGCATGAAAGAAACCAAAACCAATGATGATTTCTTCGATCAAATGAAACGTAAAGCATCCAACTAAGTTGAATGTTTGACTGAAAAGGCCATCTATAACGATGGCCTTTTTATTTGGTTGACTTTAGTTACACAAAGAAACATTTGATAGATCTCCATGTAAACTTATTTTCAAGTTTATGATTATAAAAAATATATGTAAAAAAACCCTATTCTTTTTAGTAGTTTATTTGCTATTTCGCCAATATAAAACTTTCTCTTAATTGTTATTTTCTGTTAAAAAATGGCCGTTTTTCACCTATTTTTAACGGTTTTTTCAAAGTCACTAGTAGCATTTCAAAATACTCAGTGATAGCATACACGCAGACCAGTTAGACTGCTCTATGCATTTTTAATACCTATTCAAATTAGGCATAATAAAAGCACACAACAGACTAACGCAGGTTATTTTTTAATCTCATATTTTAGAGAGTGATGCCATGTTATTCAAAAAAATCGCTATTGCTGCTGCAGTTGCTACTACTTTAGCTTTCGTTGGTTGTGCTAAAAAAACTGAAGAAGCTGCTCCTGCTGCTGCATCTGAAGCTGCTGCTTCTGAAGTAGTTGCTGCGTCTGACGCTGCTGCTGTTGAAGCTTCTGCTGCTGCATCTGAAGCTACTGCTGCTGCATCTGAAGCTACTGCTGCTGCATCTGAAGCTACTGCTGCTGCTTCTGAAGCTCAATAATCTAACCGATTATTCAGCACAAAAAGAGAGCCCTTTGGCTCTCTTTTTTATTGCCTCAAACTTTAAACCCTAGTTCATAAAAAGAGCTAAAATTCAAAATACTAAGCCCATGCTTATTGAAAAATAAAAACTGACAATTTAGCTAAAGGCAAGCCACAATCAACCTCTACGACAACTCAACTCAACTCAACTCAACTCAACTCAACTATATCGTCTCACTTTAAAACGAATATTCTTCAACATGAATTGTGCGATAGATGATGAGCACTGCGCCTCCTAAATCAAAGGCAAAAAAAAGCAGATCAATTGATCTGCTCATTTCCAACACGTTGACGGAATTTTTGTCCCGCACGGAAGGTCACTACACGACGGGCAGAAATCGGAATTTCTTCACCCGTTTTCGGGTTACGGCCTGGGCGTTGACGTTTATCACGCAACTCGAAGTTACCGAAACCTGAGAGTTTAACTTGTTCCCCAGAGATTAGCGCTTGGCTAATCTCATCGAAGAATAACTCGACCATTTGTTTTGCTTCACGACGGTTTAAACTCGTGAGCTCACTTAAATGATCAGCCATTTCTGCTTTTGTTAATGCTGTCATGAAGCCCTCAATGTCGCCTGGTAAGTGTTTTCCAACACCTGAAGTATGTTATCCATACCGGTTTTGATTTCAGCATCTTCTAATGTACGTGTTGGATGTTGCCATTGAATTGCAAACGCCAATGAGCGCTTGCCTTCTTCGACACCTTGACCAGTGTACACATCGAATAACCAAACCGCGTCTAAAAGCTCACCGCCGGTTTTTTCGATAAGTTGCTGAATTTCACTAACATTAATCTTATCACTAATTAAAAGCGCAATATCACGTCGAACCGACGGAAAACGTGATAATTCTGTAAAATTAGATACATAAGTTTGCAAAACAGCCGATTGATCTAATTCAGCAACCCAAGTAGTCGCCAAATCCAACTCATCTTCTAAAGATGGGTGTAAACGACCAAAGTAACCAATTGATTGACCATTGACTAAGATTTCAGCAGATTGCCCTGGATGTAACCACGTACGCTCTGAACGTACATATTCAACATTTAAACGTGCAGAATTTAAAATCTCCTCTACATCGCCTTTAAAGTCAAAGAAATCCATAGGCTGTGCTTTACCATGCCAAGATTCAGTCGTACGTGAACCTGTTGCAACCAGTGCAAAGGTTGGGATCTGTTTAAGATCATGAATGCTGTTCGCACCTTGATAATCAAAACGTAGACCAAGCTCATAGAAACGAACACGATTTTGCTGACGGTTCACGTTGTATTGCACACATGGGATCAAACTTGATAATAAGGTTGAACGCATCACTGCAAGATCGCTAGAAATCGGGTTTGCAAGCGCTAGTGGTTGAACCTGTGGATTCAATTGTTTCTCTAGTTTCGCATCTGCAAAGCTAAAGCTAATTGCTTCTTGATAACCCAAAGCCACTGCAGTTTGACGTAACTGAACCAATTCAAATTGGTCTTGGTATTTCGCCAGTTTGACGTCAATCACCGGCAAGCTAATTTGAATATTGTCGTAACCGTGAATACGTGCCACTTCTTCGATGAGGTCTTGATAAATCGCCATATCAAAGCGGTGTGATGGCGGTACAACTGTCCACTCACCTTCTGCTTTCACAGTGACATTGCAACCCAAACGCGTTAAAGCATCGGTAATAAATGCAGATTCAACTTTATAACCAAGCAGTTGATCGACTTGCGCTTGGTTCAGTTCAATGGCTTCACGATTTGGTAATAGCTCTACTTTTTCAGCAACAGTAATTGGACCAAACTCACCACCAGCTAAATCAGCGATAAGTTGAGAAGCACGGTGCATTGCCGTCATCGGCAATTCAAAGTCTACACCGCGTTCATAACGCTGAGATGCATCAGTATGCAAACCAAAACTACGTGCACGACCTGCGATATAGAGTTGATCAAAGAACGCCGACTCAAGGAAAATTTCAGTGGTATCATCAGAAACCGCTGAACTTAGGCCACCCATGATTCCTGCAATCGCCAAAGCTTTTTGATCATCCGCAATTACCATCACGTTTTCAGGTAATTCAACTTCTTGTTCATTCAACAACGTTAATTTTTCTGCTGCTGTTGCTTGGCGTACACGAACTGAACCTTCAACTTTACCGCCATCGAATGCATGTAAAGGTTGACCCAATTCCATTAAAACGTAGTTGGTAATATCGACCAAAATACTGTGCTGACGGATGCCCGCACGAGCCAATGCACGCTCCATCCACTCAGGAGTTGGTGCTTTGGTATTCACGTTTTTGATCACACGACCTAAATAGCGTGGGCAACCATCAGTTTCAACAACAACTTTCTTCTCATCAGTAATTGTTGCAGCAACTTCTTTAATTTCAGGGGCAGTCACAGGGAGTTGATTAATCACACCAATTTCACGTGCAATACCACGAATACTGAAACAGTCTCCACGGTTTGGTGTAATACTAATATCAATGACATTGTCATCAAGATCTAAGTATTCACGAATATTTGTGCCTACAGGAGCATCTGCAGGAAGCTCCAATAGACCGTCGATTTTGTCTTCAAGATCAATTTCAGACGCACCGCACAGCATGCCTTGTGATTCAACACCACGAAGCTTGCTTTTTTTAATTTTGAAATCGCCCGGAAGTACTGCACCAATGGTTGCTACAGGAGCTTTCATGCCTACACGTACGTTTGGAGCGCCACAAACGATTTGTAACGGCTCGCCTGAACCGATGTTTACAGTAGTGACACGTAAACGGTCAGCATCGGGATGTTGAACCACTGTTAAAACTTCACCGACTACTACACCAGTAAATGGTTTTGCAGCAGGAGATAAATCATCAACTTCTAAACCTAACATGGTCAGTTGGTCAGAAAGTGTATCGCTATCAATGGCTGGGTTAACCCATGTACGCAACCAATTTTCGCTAATTTTCATTGTATAAAAACCTATTAATTCTAAATTTCTAATCCCCTCTAGCGCCCCTTTAAAGAAAGAGGACGAACCCTAAGTCATGATGGACACCCCCTCTCCTTTTAGGAGAGGTTAGGGAGAGGTATAAAACTGTTTAAGCAAATTGGCGTAAGAAACGCACATCATTTTGGTAGAACATACGTAGGTCATTAATGCCATAACGCAACATTGCAAAACGTTCTACACCTAAACCGAAGGCAAAGCCTTTGTATTTTTCTGGGTCAATGCCAGCGGCTTGTAAAACGTTTGGATGCACCATACCGCAGCCCAAAACTTCCAACCATTTACCACGTTCATCCATGATATCCACTTCCGCACTTGGCTCTGTAAATGGGAAATAAGATGGACGGAAACGTACTTTCAAATCTTTTTCAAAGAATTCATTTAGCAAGTTCACTAACAAACCTTTAAGTTCTGCAAAGCTGGTGTTTTCAGCCACATACAAACCTTCGATTTGATGGAACATTGGCGAATGCGTTTGGTCCGAGTCACAGCGATAAACACGACCAGGACACACAATACGGATTGGAGGCTGCTGAGTTTCCATCGTACGAATTTGCACGCCTGAGGTATGAGTACGAAGTAAATGATTCGCATCAAAATAGAAAGTGTCGTGCATCGCACGTGCAGGGTGATGACCCGGAATGTTCAATGCTTCAAAGTTGTGATAATCATCTTCAACTTCTGGACCGGTCGCAACAGTAAAGCCAGCTTTGGTAAAGAATTGGCAAATACGTTCTTGAACTTGAGTCACAGGGTGAATACTACCGACCGTTTGACCACGGCCGGGTAAAGTAATATCAATCGTTTCGCTAGCAAGCTTTTGTTCTAATGCAGCTTTTTGTAATTCAGCTTGACGAGCAGTCAGTGCGCCAGTAATCGATTCACGAACGGCATGAATTTGAGCACCAAAAACTTTACGTTCTTCTGGGTCCATTTTACCGAGCGACTTCGATTGTTCCGCGAGCTGGCTTTTCTTCCCTGTAAATTGCACTCGCACTTGGTCGAGTGTAGCAAGGTCCTCTGCTGCTGCAATCGCAGCGAGCGCTTCAGTGGTCAGGGCTTCCAGTGACATAGTAACTCTCAAAGCAACAATTTAAAAAAATAATATAAACCCCTTATTCTAACAGTTTTTAGCCGTTATGATGAAGCGCATTCACAAGTTAAAATTGCATTAGCATCAAGTTTTAAAAAAAGTATAAGATAAACACAATATCAATGGGATCCAATCTTTATGGCACTCGATCCAATCTGGAAACAACAGCTCACACTCGTCACTTATGGCAATGAATTTCTCAACCAAGGTTTGAGTTTTCAACGTTGGTTGAATCACCACATTTTTGATCAGCACAGTTTCCATTTTCGTGATTTGCTATCACAGCATTTATTGGCTCAACATTTCCAAATTTGGCTAGAAGGCTTAAAAAAACAAGGGGTACAACGCTTAAGTTTACATAGCTCCAGCTTGCTGAATGATGAACAAAATCCGAATGCTAACGTTGAACTTCTTCCCTTTGCCCATTTTATTGTAAGCCACGAAAAAAATAAAAAGCAGGCATGGATTTTTGGTAAAGAACTTGCCGAGTGGTATAACGCAGAAAATGACTATGAAGCACCGGCATCCCAACAACTGCAAATTCGTCGAGAAACCTTTTGGCGCTATGAGCTGAACCATAAACTCATTAAACGCATCGAAGCAGATATGCAGTTACCAAAATGGGATGATATTCATAACTTCACTGAAGCAGAATTATTTTTACAAAAACCTGCGGAAGGTTTTATTGAGCCGGAGGTGTTAGGGACACCTTATTATGGTACGCAGCCCGATCTAAGCAGCGAATCGAATGAATCCGCAAAACTCGCACTCTTGCCAACGGATGCACAAGCAGATTTCGCACATGACAGCTTACATCGCTTAGATGCATTAAACCGCCACATTCAGTCTAAAATTCAGCATCCCTATCATGCAGATGGCAGCATCTATACACCTGAAGAACAGTTAAATTTACGCCATTTTGCTCAAAAAACTGAAGATTTAACGGCTAAATTTATTGTGAAAGTCGCTAATCACTATAAAACTGCACGTTTAACTCCTGTGGTCGAAAGCTCTCCTCTGGATGGATTTAAAACTGAACAAAGAAAATCAAATCCTCAGCATGCACACACGCAAAATCCAACCCATAAACCTGGTGCAGGTGGAGTGATTACCTTAATTATTATTACGGTAGTGATTTGCTTATTGGCTTATTACTTCGGACTTTAACTGTATAAATGTGATCAACACTAAAAAGCCCTTCTCATGGAAGGGCTTTTTTATGAACATGCTTATCTATGAAAGACCTCAAAATTATGAGGTCGTTAAATAATTAAACGGACGAATTTCTAATCGAACGCGATGCTGATCGGCATGTTGATTAATATAATGACTGACAGAGACTACTTCCCCCTCAAGCTCTGCGTCTGCACCATACATGATTTTGACTGCCTCACCTTTGCGGGGAATCATTTCGAGCTCTACAGTAATGCTACCTTGACCCATACCAACTATTTCAGCCAACATTTTATTTTCCTTTTGTTCTTTTCTATCCATACATTAGGCATGGCGCAAAGCGCGGTATAAAGATTATTTCTGTAACTTAACTGCACTTTTTATTGATAAACATCAAAACTTAAACATCAAAAATATAAGAGTCCAATTGTTCTAAAAATGCATCAACTGCATTTGCAGACTTTAAACGAATCCATTGAATATGTTGATATTCAGGTGCATTCATCATCTGTAGATATTTTTCACGATTCGTTTTATGGGTTTTAATCATCCACCAGACAATGGAATCTCGACCAAACATCCGCCACAAACTTTCCTGATTATTTGAATCTGGCCAAAGATCTTGTTTGGACTTAGCCCGAGAAATTGCGCGCTTTACAGAGCGGTATAAATTGACTGGAAACGGAAGGTCTAACCATATCACCGTATCTATTTCAGACCATTTAACAGGAATCGCCCGAGTATAATTGCCATCAATAACATAACCATTTTTCGCTTTAGCAATTTCAGCTCCGATACGTGCAAAAAAGATTTCGTCAGGACACTCCTGCCAATCATCTAGCCAAAATAGGTTATCCAGTTCAATATAATGTAACCCTATTTTGTCCGCCAAAGCTCTGGAAAAGGTTGATTTTCCAGTGGCCGATGTACCGACTACGTTTATTCTTTTCATTGTCATGATGATCTACTTGAGTCTGGTGTATCTACTTCAAGATAGCAGCATTGGATCTGTAGGTTAACTTTTATTCTTCACGATAATCCAAAAGATCTGCATCGATATTGATAAAGTCAGGCTTTGGGGTTTGTTCAAATTGAACGGCTAATATATCTGACTGATTAGCAATGCATGCTTTTGCGACTCGATGCATACCATCCATCACTCGACCACTGGCACATAAAATAATGGGATAACTTAAGTCCGCAGCATTTACCAATTGCAGATGTTCAATAATTTGCTGTGTGGTCGGTGCAGATTTTGGAAATTAATATGCTTCATTTAACTCCTAAATGTCATTTACAGGGATTTGCTGAATCTTAAAATTTTGACTGAGTTTTACTAAACGATGTACATCCCAAATATACGTATCATCACCCACTCGGCGGAAGTGATACTATTTGCGCATCAAGCAGTTACCTCTTAAATCAAATTAAAGCTAAGATAGCTTACAATTGAAAAATAAAAAAATGCTTCATTATGATAGATCATTACGAGCAATTTATTCTTGGTTTGCAATATAACGCTCAACGCTTTTTTAACCAGAAAATTTACTATGACGAGATTTTGCACCCATGGTGCGGCCAAGCTTGCGACATTTTCTTGATTCGCGATTTTAAAACCAATGCATTACTACATGACTCAGTTGATCATTTGATTATGTATATGGCTGAAAAGCGGATTAGAACATGCTCACTTTATCCATTTGATCTTCTTTTTGAGCATGCAAAACTTAATCAACATCCTCATTTTGACTTTGTAAAAACCAACTACCCTCTTGCTGTTTTCCACAACAATTTAAATCAAGCCTTTGCACTGGTTCAAATCCAATCTGAAACGAAAATTTTAGATATCAGCCCTATTGGTGATCCTCGGGAGTTTTGGGGTGCAAGTTCCACACAATTTCATGACGCATTCGGACTGTTTACATTAATTGAGCTCAATCAACAACAGCGGAACGAATGCTTTTACTTTGATAAAAAATCGAGTTGGAGCAGTTTAGTAAATAGCATTCAACTGGATTTATTTGAACATCCGTTTTCTACCCACATTCAGCCTCAATTTAAACTAATCCATAATTTGTATTATTATGGCCTTCTGGATGACTCACTCCCTCTTTTGGAGAATCCTCAAGCTTCACCTCAAGTTGGATTAAGTCTGCTTGAAATGCTCAATTCAATCGAAGCTGCTATCCAAAATTTAAAACATGTAAAAAACGAAAGCTCACCGATCCATTTATTTACAACCGAAGAAAATGCACAACTATTGGATTATGAGTACAAACTGTCAGAACACCATGTAGATGTCACGTGCTATACAGCCAATCATTTCAACCGCGAAAATTTAGTCAATGATGAAGAGAAAGCTGTACTCAAACAACTACAGAAAAAATACCCCAAAGTTAATTATTTCAAGTCAACATCTAATCAAGCTCTTTCCGCCACCAACACTTCAACAGATAAAGAGCCTGAAAAACCATGGGTTGTATTTTTTTCTTTAGTTTTAATTTTTGCCATGCTATTCGCTTTACTTTATGGCTTTTATTTACTTTTTAAACAATTTGAGTTTATAAAATTTGCCGCAATCACAATTGGCATCATTGTGTTTTTAGCCATATGGTCGAAAAAATAAGATGTCTAATCAAATTCGTCCATAAAAAAAGACCGCTAAAAGCGGTCCCTTTTTAAGTCATAAAGACTTATGCAGCTAATGCATCTTTAGCTTTAGAAGCTAAAGCAGCAAACGCAACTGCGTCATGCATAGCGATGTCAGCAAGTACGCGACGGTCGATAATCACTTGAGCTTTTTTCAAGCCAGCGATCATACGGCTGTACGACAAACCATTTTGACGAGCACCAGCATTGATACGCGCAATCCATAGAGCACGGAATTGACGTTTCTTTTGACGACGGTCACGGTAAGCATATTGACCTGCTTTGATTACTGCTTGGAACGCTACGCGATATACGCGTGAACGAGCGCCGTAGTAACCTTTAGCACGAGCAAGAATTTTTTTATGACGGCGATGAGCCTGTACACCACGTTTAACACGAGCCATTTATAATCTCCTTAGATGTATGGGCACATACGGCGAACTGAAGCAACGTCACTTACGTGAACCATTACACAGCCGCGTAATTGACGGATACGCTTAGCAGATTTTTTGGTCAAAATGTGTCGTTTGAACGCTTGGTGACGTTTAAAACCGTTTGCAGTTGGCTTGAAGCGTTTAGCTGCACCACGGCGAGTTTTCATCTTAGGCATAAGAACCTCTTTTGAACACCTGTTCGGCACGCCTGCACCATTGCAAAGACGCCCTGCAGGTAAGGGAGCGAGTATTCTAAAGCATCTTTGCTCAAAACAAAAGCGAATCTTTCTACCGAATATCGAACTTAATTAATTTTCTGATATAGATTTTCCGATGATTTTATAAGCGATGCCCAATAAGGCTTATATAATGTCGGCACGCCAACTATTAATGTCCATTATGAAACCTGCACAGGATGCTTTTGCAGCCCTACGTTATCGGGATTTCTCGATTGTTACGCTTAATCAATTTTGTCTGACCTTAGCCATTTTGATTCAAGAAATTATTGTTGCTTACTCACTGTATCAAATCACTAAAGACCCGCTAACACTAGGCTTAATTGGTTTAGCCGAAGCAATTCCTTTTATTGCTCTCTCTTTGTGGGGAGGATACTTTGCAGATCGTTTCAATAAACAGACCATTATGAAAATTTGTCTGTTTTTTTCTGTACCGATGCCACTGATTCTTTGGGGGTTATTTCACCAATATAGTCTCGGCCAAATTGATGTCACCCAACTGTCTTGGAGGATTTATGCGGTCATTTTTGGGCTTGGAACGATCCGTGGTTTCTATAATCCCTCGGCAACGTCGCTTAAACCTTTTTTAATCCCGCGGGAGCTCTATGCCAATGGTGCAACATGGACAACGATTGGTTGGCAAAGTGGGGTGATTATTGGGCCAATGCTTGGCGGTTTTATGTTGGCATTTTTAGGCCGTGAAACCAGTTTGCTCAGTGTTGCAGCACTACTAACGGTCTGCTTCGTCCTCATTAATCTGCTCAGTAAACGCAGTTTCCCTAAAATTGAATCTGACAATTTAAAAGATAGTTTAAGTGAAGGTTTTCGTTTTATCTGGAAAACCAAAATTGTCCTTTGGGCGATTTCACTCGATTTAGTTTCTGTGCTTTTTGGTGGCGTGATTGCCCTCTTACCGATTTTTGCCGAAGATATTTTAAAAGTGGGGCCTGAAGGTTTAGGCTACTTACGGGCAGCACCGTCTATTGGCGCCCTGATCACCATGATTGCATTGACCAAATTCCCTCCAACTCATCATGCATGGCGTAATATGTTATTGGCTGTAGCGGGTTTTGGTGTATTTACCATTTTATTCGCATTTTCAAGCAATCTTTGGTTATCACTCTTTGCACTGGCAATGACTGGTGCATGTGACAGCATCTCTGTGGTGGTTCGCCAAACTATTTTACAGCTCTATCCGCCGGAAAATATGCGTGGGCGTGTTGCCGCGGTCAATGGCATGTTTGTCTCCAGTAGTAATGAACTCGGTGCATTTGAATCTGGATTGGCTGCAAAATATATGGGCACGATCATGGCGACAATCTTTGGTGGCTGTATGACCATGGCTGTAGTTGCAATCAGTTGGGCAAAAACCCGTGACTTGTTTGGGATCGACATTACCCATCAGTCAAAAAAATAATGGCATATTTTCCATTTAAACCTTGCCAGTATTTCCAATACAGGAAATACTGCGCAGCAATATCGACGCATTCATCACTCACTTTGTGATCTTAGAATAGACTTATGAAACAATATCTGTGCTTAACCCTTTTGGCCTGCGCTCCATTTTCTACAGCGTTTAGTGCTTCAACCAAAACCCATCAACTTCCGGCACAGAATATTGAAGTTGCTCCTGCGCATTTAACCACGCGTTTAAATTGGTCGGTTTTTCCAAAACCGGTATATGCCAATGAAGACCTCAAGCAACGTGACCGCGCGGCCATTATTCGTGTTACAGCAAATGCAAAAGGCACCATTACCGATGCAAGTGTTGAAGAAAGTACAGGGGTCGATCAACTCGACCGAATCTTAATTGCTGCTGTCAAAAAAGCTAAAGTCAAACCACATTTAGAAAATGGTGAATCCAAAGCCATTATTGGCTATCAAGCGTTTAATTTGAGAGTTAAAGGCAATACGCCTGAATGTGATTTCAACTTTGATTCAAAAGTTTGGAATGCACAGAGTGCAGATAAGAAAACGCCATTC
The DNA here is from genome assembly GCF_013420005.1 of Acinetobacter sp. YH12040. Taxonomy (NCBI): domain Bacteria; kingdom Pseudomonadati; phylum Pseudomonadota; class Gammaproteobacteria; order Moraxellales; family Moraxellaceae; genus Acinetobacter; species Acinetobacter sp. YH12040. The sequence goes on along the minus strand of NZ_VOZB01000014.1, from coordinate 57,448 downwards.
CAATATGTATATCAACCAAAATTAGATCTCACTAGTCATGAGTTGAAACAGCACGATCGTAAAGTCAAATTTAACTTTAAAGTGGATAAACACGGACAAGTAAAAAAGGTCAAGATCAAGCAAGGCTCTGGCATTTATGTACTCGATCAGAAAGTCGTTGAAGCACTAAGAAATAGTCAGATCTCGGTTAAACGTACTGCGAGCACCCTTTGGATCTACAAAAAGTCGAACTTTAAAGATGAAATTCAATTTAAAGTGAATGGCTGTAAATAAATAATAGATTCAACTTTTCAAACAGGGATTGAATATTTCAATGCCCTGTTTTTTATCTCAGAAAAAACCTAAAAATATAAGATAAATACAGAGATAACGCCCTGTTTTCGCCACGGTAACCATCAATACAAAGCGCCAAAAGTTTTCTTTCATTAAACCCGCGATTAAAGTAATTGGGTCTCCAATTATCGGCAGCCAACTCAGTAGCAAAGACCAATAGCCATATTTGTGATAAATGCCCTGTGCCTGCTGCATTTTCAGCTCTGACACTGGAAACCATGTTTTATTTTTATAATGTTCTACTTTTAAACCAAGCCACCAATTCGCACAAGAACCGAGAATATTACCAATACTGGCCACCACAATCAGCAGCCATGGATTATGTTGACCATAGCTCAACAAGCCGAGCAATACGGCTTCGGACTGTAAAGGAAGTAAGGTCGCAGCCCCAAATGCCGCGAAGAATAAAACTAAAAACGACCACATCGAAACGAATGCTTAGAGACCTAATTTTTTCTTCGACTTCAAATATTCAAAATTTGACCAAAGCACTGCTGCAACAATTACAACGATTCTCGACCATTTATATTGTGAAGAAATCGGTTCAATCGCAGCTCGCATCAAGTTTTGATCTTTGGTATGTAAATCTGCAAGAATATTTTGAACATGCACAATTTCAGCGACAAATAGCACTAAGCAGCCTGCAATACCAAAAATAATACTCCAATAGATTCTTGGGTTATTTTCAACAATACGGGTAAAATTTAAGAAAAAGTCTTTCATCGCAAAATCGTCCAACTAAGCCGTCAACAACGCGTTCTTTTCGGCAGCGCCGCATTCTAACACAGCGTTAGAATTTTCTTCCGTCCTATCTAAAATCTTAAGGTGAGTCTTTCCGCACTTTACTTTTATACATGAGACTTCTAATCTGCCACGCAAATATTGAATAATTTTAACTCACTTTATGAAAAAAATTCTTTGCTTAAGTTTTATCGTGTTATTACAAATTTTGACCGCTTTATATGCACAAAGTCCTTCTGAAGTTGCCAAACAACACCTGATTACACAAGATCAAATGATTTGGCAAAAGCGACCTATCTTTAACTTCAACAATGACGATCTGGGCAATCAAAATCGTGACCTTAGTTTTAAATTGTATGTTTTAGCCACCGGCGAAGTTCAAAAAGCTAAATTAATCAAAAGCTCTGGACTTACACACATTGATAAGCGGGTTGAGCAGTCACTTTTACGTGCCAAGTTCAAACCTTATATCGAAAATGGTGTAGCCTCCCCCTTTGTTGCCTTACAGCCCTTCTCACTCAAGACCCTGAAAGAAAACCAAAGACCTTGGTGGAAAAAGCTTCTATTCATTTCATAAAAAAAAAGAGCATGTTTCCATGCTCTTTTTTTAAACCTGTATTGTTAAGGCTTTTTGTACCGCTGGACGGACCGTCAGTCGATCGATATAGTCTTTCACGTATGGATAATCTTCCAACTGAATTTGCTGCCATTCATGACGCAGCGCCCAAGGCAGAATAGCCATATCTGCAATCGAATACTCTCCAGCCACAAATTTTTGACCAATCAACTGATGGTTCAAAACTTTATATAAGCGTTTAGATTCATTTACATAACGTTCAGTTGCATACGGAATACGTTCAGGTGCAAAACGACTAAAATGATGATTTTGTCCTAACATGGGCCCAAAACCACCCATTTGCCACATCAACCATTGTTCAACTTCAACGCGCTCAAACTCATCTTCTGGATAAAACAAACCTGTTTTACGTCCAAGATATTGCAGAATCGCACCAGACTCAAAAACTGAAATTGACTCTCCTCGTGGGCCATTCTGATCCACGATTGCAGGGATTTTATTGTTCGGAGAAATTCTCAAAAAGTCTGGCTGAAATTGATCATTTTCCAAGATATTAATCGGAAAAATTTGGTATTCCAAACCCATTTCTTCTAAAGCGATGGTAATTTTATGTCCATTGGGTGTACCCCAATAGTAGAGATCAATCATCTATATTCCTTTTTAATTTTCAGTAAGGCAATCTCATTTTGCTTTATGTATAACATGTTTAATCCAGTGAAAGCTTGTCAGTTTTTCTGAAAAGTAACGTTAAAATGTGAATTATCACTTTGCTTTTAAAATCACTTAAGGTACAAAAATTCAAAAAATATAATTTTTTTATAAAAATCCCTTGAAAAAAATCAGCACAGACCGATATTGATACATGTACAAGGATCAAACGATCTTGTTAGTGAACAGTGGATGCCAAGCATCACTGAACATTTCTTTCTTATTGTTACAACTTTGCTTATTAAAGAGAGTTCTAATTATGAGTAGTTTAAATCTTAACCCACTTTTCCGTCGTAGCATTGGTTTTGATCGTTTCAACGATTTATTTGATTATGCCATGCAAAGCGACACTCCAAATTACCCGCCATACAATATTGAAAAAACGGCTGAAAATAGCTATCGCATTGTGGTGGCAACCGCAGGTTTTACAGAAGATGAACTTTCGCTAAACTTAGAAAATCAAGTGCTAAGCATTTCAGGTAAACCAACTGAAGCGCAAGATACAACTGTGGAATTCCTGCATAAAGGCATTGCTCGTCGTACATTTAAACTGTCTTTACGCTTAGATGAACATATAGAAGTGCAACAAGCCCTATATGAAAATGGTTTATTGACAGTGGACTTACAGCGTATTATTCCTGAAGAAAAACTACCACGCCAAATTCCAATTGGCAAAAAGGCATTGATAGAAAGTCCTGTCCAAGAAAATATCGCTGAGTAAACTCTCATAAAAAAAAAGACCCTTCGGGGTCTTTTTTATATTAAGAAAATTAGTTAGATTCAAAACATGACAAACAAGAATAAAAAATCATGCCATCTCAAGAATATAGTGTCTCGATTCCAATTTATATGTTTCGTTTTTTATCTATTCTAAACTTAATCTTACCCATAGGTGTTTTTAATGAATCCTTGGTGGGTCTGGCTTACAAGCTGTTCATCTACTCTTTTTAAATTTTGGCGTATCTTGCAAAAAATAATCCTACTCTGTATTACTATCTATTTATATGAAATGTACTTTGTTCTGATCGCTTTTATGACATGGAATATACGACCTAATATTACCAAGATGAAAATCTATTGGAGGGTACTGAAAACCCCTATTTCACGGCCTGTTTTATGTAAAAAGATCTCACATAGTTAGCTCAATAAAAAGCTTTGCTCACTTCATACCTACATTAAAACTAAATTAAAGCATTTCAAAACGTCTGAATCGAAACAACGATTGAATATCAATTAAAATATAATCAAATTTGTCTTTCTTAAAGAAACTTACTTAATACCCTCAGACATAAGTTCGCATTCATGAATTTTGCTCTATTTTACAATCAATACGCAGCAAAAATTATTGGTGCCCTTGAACATCATTGAGATTAAAAAACCAAAATATAGGCAAAAAAAAAGCACTGCAAATGCAGTGCTTTTTTAATGGATACTTACTTTTTCTTTTTAGGACCAAGCAGCATACCCATTTGACGGCCTTCCATTTTTGGTGTTTGTTCAACAACACCATAGTCAACCACGTCAGCTTCAATTTTTTGCAATTGAGCCAAACCTAACTGTTGGTGTGCCATTTCACGACCACGGAAACGAAGCGTGATTTTTACCTTATTGCCTTCTTCAAGGAACTTGATAATGGCACGTAGTTTAACGTTGTAGTCACCAACATCAGTACCAGGGCGTAGCTTGATTTCTTTCACCTGTACTTGATGTTGTTTTTTCTTCGCTTCTTTTTGCTTTTGTTTTAGATCAAACAAATGCTTGTTAAAATCCATGATTTTGCAGACTGGTGGCTCAGCATTAGCAACAATCTCAACAAGGTCAAGATCTACTGCTTCTGCAGCACGCAAAGCGTCAGCAAGAGATACAATCCCTTTTTGCTCGCCATTTTCGTCTACTAGACGGACTTCTTTTGCACGAATTTCATCATTCAAGGCAGGACGGTTTGATTTTCCGCCCTGTTGATTACGGTCAGGCTGTTTAATCGCTTTTACTCCACAATGTACCGGCCGCGTTCGGCTACGGCTGCTTTTACTAGGTCAACGAATGCATCAATTGACATAGTACCCAAATTTTTTCCAGAGCGAGTACGGACGTTTACAGTACCTTCCTCAACTTCACGGTCCCCAAGAACCAATAAGTAAGGAATACGCTCTAAAGTACGTTCACGAATCTTAAAGCCGATTTTCTCATTTCTCAAGTCTGAAATCGCGCGGATACCGCTTTCTTTAAGTTTAGCGACGACTGACTCACATGCTTCAGCTTGTGAATCGGTAATGTTCATCACACATGCTTGAATTGGAGACAACCAAGGTGGCATGAAACCAGCATAGTGTTCAATAAGTATACCAATAAAACGCTCGAAACTGCCAAGAATTGCACGGTGCAACATTACAGGCTGATCACGGTCGTTATCTTCAGTCACATAAGACGCATCTAAACGTTCTGGTAAGTTAAAGTCACATTGAATTGTACCGCACTGCCATACACGACCTAAGCAGTCTTTCAATGAGAATTCAATTTTCGGACCGTAGAATGCACCTTCACCCGGTTGAAGTTCCCACTCTAGGCCTGCAGCATCTAAAGCATCTGCTAAAGATTTTTCTGCCATGTCCCAAAGTTTGTCATCACCCACACGTTTTTCTGGACGTGTCGACAACTTCATTTGTACTTCTTCAAAGCCGAAGTCTTTATAAACATCTAATGTCAGTTTAATAAAGTCTGCAACTTCAGTACCGATTTGTTCTTTGGTACAGAAGATATGCGCATCATCTTGTGTAAAGCCACGTACACGCATAATGCCGTGTAATGAACCCGATGGTTCGTTACGGTGACATGAGCCAAACTCAGCTAAACGGATTGGCAGGTCACGGTAAGATTTTAAACCTTGGTTGAACACTTGCACGTGACATGGGCAGTTCATTGGTTTTACTGCATAATTACGGTTCTCTGAGTGAGTCGTAAACATGTTTTCAGCATAGTTAGCTGCGTGCCCTGATTTTTCCCAAAGCGTGAAATCAACCACTTGCGGTGTACGAATTTCTTGGTAACCATTAGCTTGTTGAACTTTACGCATGTATTGTTCAAGCACTTGGTAAATCGTCCAGCCGTTCGGATGCCAGAACACCATACCTGGTGCTTCTTCTTGCATATGGAACAAGTCTAACGCTTTACCAATTTTACGGTGATCGCGTTTTTCAGCTTCTTCAATACGTTTAATGTAGGCAGCTAACTGTTTTTTGTCCGCCCAAGCTGTACCGTAAATACGTTGTAGCTGTTCGTTTTTCGCATCACCACGCCAGTAAGCACCAGAGATTTTAGTCAACTTGAACGATTTTAAGAATTTAGTATTTGGAACGTGCGGACCACGGCACATATCCAAGTAGTCTTGATGGTAATACAAGCCCATTTCAGTTTCTTCAGGCATGTCTTCGATCAGACGCAGTTTGTATTCTTCGCCGCGTGCAGTGAACTCTTTGATCACTTCATCACGTGGAGTCATTTTTTTGATGACATCATAGTCTTGGTCGATGAGCTTTTTCATGCGCTCTTCGATTGCTGCCATGTCATCTAAAGTAAACGGACGTGGCATCCAGATGTCATAGTAGAAACCTTCTTCAATGACAGGACCAATGACCATCTTTGCTTCTGGGAACAATTGCTTAACTGCATGACCCACCAAGTGCGCACAAGAGTGACGAATAATGTGAATACCATCTTCATCTTTAGGCGTGATAATTTGTAGGCTAGCATCTTCTGTAATTAAATCAGACGCATCAACTAAACGATCGTTTACACGACCCGCAACTGTATTTTTTGCTAGACCAGGACCGATGCTTTGAGCAACTTCCATCACAGACACGGCATGATCAAATTCTTTTTGATCGCCATTTGGCAAAGTGATAATTGGCATATAAAAATCCTTAAGGAGTGATGCCCCGTACAATGGAGCATGTCACCGCGAGATTATGATCGAGGGAGACCCTCAAAAGATAAAAACGGTGGATAAATAAAATTCGACCTAAATTTTACACGCCCTGCCAACTTTAATAAACCTCTAATCCCATGGAAGTTGATTTTTCTACCGCCTTTTACAAGACTCCTGATAATTCAAGCAGATTTCAGCCGAAATGCGCTTTATGCTGTCAACATAATAATCACGTTCTAATTCATAAAATTATTCCGAATTTCGAACACCAATACCCACTGAAATCTTTATGTAGGCAGGTATCATGCAAGCACACTCACTTATATCTTGGTCTAGTTTAAAACCGCTCCAACCCGCTTATGCCCTCGCAGCCAATGTCGATCTTGTGGTCTTAAGGCTCGAAGATAATGATGCAGAACAAGTCGTGGTCATGTATGGTCGCTGTCAGCATCGTGGCGCCCTCATGGCTGATGCCCATATTCAAGGGGATAAAATCGTCTGTGGGCTGCATGGCTCGCACTATATTTATAAAACTGGTATCAACCCACGTTATCTGAATAAAAATTTGCAAAAGTTTAAAGCGTGGGTGGAAGGTGATCAGGTGTATGTCGATCTTGAAGAAATTCAAGCGTGGGAAAATAGAAATCCTCAACAATATAAGCGTGATCAATACCAAGGCCTATATGCTGACTCCGCGCCCGCACCAGAAGAACCACATAATAAATTGATCTTGGAACTTGCACGCAATGGCTTAAGTAAATTTGGACATCATGGTCCGACAGCGGCGATGGGCGTACCTTTTAATCAACTTCCGAAATGGGATGATATTCAACTGATCACCGCACAACTGTGGAAAATTCCATTGTTAGATGATGCACCCGTAGCAACCGAAGTGGTAATTGGCCCAAATGCTAAAAAACCATTAAAACTCAAAATCCCCCTGTTTGTGTCAGATATGAGTTTTGGTGCGTTATCTCAAGAAGCCAAAGTTGCCCTTGCAACAGGTGCTGAAATTGCGGGTACAGGAATTTGCTCAGGTGAAGGTGGAATGCTTACTGAGGAACAAGCGGCCAATTCACGTTATTTTTATGAACTTGCATCGGGTCGTTTTGGCTATGACATCGAAAAAGTTAAAAAGTGTCAGGCCTTTCATTTTAAAGGCGGTCAAGCTGCAAAAACAGGTACGGGAGGACATCTTCCAGGCCATAAAGTGGTTGGAAAAATTGCAGAAGTGCGCAAATTACCAGAAGGCACCGCAGCCATTTCTCCTGCAACTTTCCCCGACTGGACTCATCTTTCACAATATCGTGAATTTGCAGAATATGTCCGAGCAGAAACCGGCGGCATCCCGATCGGCTATAAACTCTCCGCACAGCATATTGAACGTGATATTGACGCAGCACTCAGCATCGGTGTGGACTATATTATTTTAGATGGTCGTGGCGGTGGAACAGGTGCAGCCCCAACCTTATTCCGTGACAATATCTCTGTACCGACCATTCCCGCGCTTGCACGAGCACGTCGTCATTTAGACCGTTTAGGACGGTCAGATATTAGTTTAGTGATCACAGGTGGACTTCGTGTACCCGCTGACTTTATTAAAGCACTGGCTTTAGGTGCAGATGCCATCGCGATTTCAAACTCTGCCATGCAAGCCATTGGCTGTTTAGCTATGCGTGCCTGTCAGACCAATGATTGTTCTGTCGGCATCGCCACACAACAAGATCATTTACGTCGTCGTTTAGAAATAGACAAGTCGGCACAACAACTGGCGAATTTTCTAAATGCATCCGTTGAACTGATGCAAGTTATGGCACGTGCCTGCGGACATCATCATCTGAATCAATTCTGCAAAGATGACCTGACCACATGGAAAAAAGAAATGTCGAACCTCACGGGTATTCACTACAGTGGATTTGAGTAAGCGTCAAATCATGAGCTTTTTTCAAAACAATTGAACCTAAAAAGAGTCCATACGGGCTCTTTTTTATTCTCTGAAGGTTTCAAAGGCAATGAATTGATCGGCTTGGTACAACCAAAGCTGTGAAAATTGAGGGATGATCATTTCACTTTGTGCAGGACGTAAAAATATATAATCATCTACATCTATGCTGCTTGTCTGTGGAATTTGCACAAGCTCCTGATTACTACTGCGACCATATAACGCATGGGGCTGACTGCCTTGAGGATAAACATAGTCCCCTCGCCAATAACCTCCATAAATAAACACAGCCTGAGATTTTGCCCAATGACTGAGCCATTCTAACTGTGGTAATTCAGTCCGCGGCAACACTTTTAGCACAGGTGTGGCGATCCATAAGGCACTTTGGAAAGCTTGTAAATTTTTCAGTTCAAAATCTACGGGTTTTAATAACATCGAGCCAAACGAGACTTCGTTACAGACACTCTGCTGACAATGAAAACTAAAACTAGGACTACCACCACCATTCCAACAGGTGTGTTCATCACATAAGGTTGGGTAGCGCTGTTGTACATAAGCTTTGAATTGTTGATAACTTTGCTGGGACTGTTGATAAGTCTGTTCAGTAGATTGGATCAGCCGTGGAATCTTCGCCACATGTGCGTCATAGCCCATTAATCCTGAAAATTTTAAATGTTGGGGATGTTGAACGATTTCATCCAAAACAGCCTTTAGCTCATCGATCGTTTTCAGACCACCACGGTGTAAACCCACATCTATTTCAATATTGATGCGTAGACACAGTTGATGCTGCTCAGCAAATTTGAGGTATTGGGCTAAACGCTGTTCACTATCAATCAGCCATTGCACTTGCGATTGCGTTGCCTGCAAAAACGCCTTGTCTGCATGGTTTAAGGCCTGAATCGGCATCGGTTTTCCAAACAACACATCGGCTTGCGGAATCGATTCGAAAAGCGTTTTTAGATGTGCAAAATGAAATAGCATGAAACGCTGTGCCTGAAGCTGAGTAGCACAGTGTTGAAGCAGAGCCATGCACGCCAAGGATTTCACCACCAAGCGCGGATGTAGCCCTTTTGGCATTTGCTGCTGAGTGACCACCAAGTTGTGATTTAATGCATCAACATCCACGATTAACTGGGGCATCCCCGTACCATTTTGTTTTAACAGTGAATTCAACTTTTGAAAATATGCATCCATTCCATCCCCTTTTTCATATCGTTCGATTGGTCTTCAACGTTTAACTTTCCACGATGCTTATGCAATCAGTAATTGCTGTAGCTCTGGACTGAGCCACTTTTGCTTCGGATCTAATTCTTGTCGAATCTTTAAAAAATCCTGCCACTTGGGGTACACATTTTGAAGCTGCCGCGCATTTAGGCTATGCAATTTCCCCCAATGCGGACGCCCGCCATATTTTAAAAAAATCGGCTCCACGAGCTTAAAGATGACTTGATAATCTTGCTTATAGAACTGATGCACCGAAATTGAGGCCGAATCTTGCTGATAAAACGGACTGAGCCAAATATCATCCCCACGTACAAGTCGATATTCTAGCGGAAAAAACATCGGAACCTTATGTCGTCGAAGGGTATGCAAAATTTCTTCTAAACAATTCATCCCGTGTTGCAGCGGAATCTGGTATTCCATCTCATTAAATTTGGTATTTCGAGCAGAAGGAAAAATTCGACTTGACCAGTCTACGCTGATCGAAGGTTTGACAAAAACACCCAATAAGTTTTGTAGCCATGGATTCAGTGGTGGAAAAATTCGCGTCAATTCTGCACAAAATTTGAGTAATACGTCATCATCTAACCACTGTTCTTTCCGCGGTTGAAGGTCATCTTCTGTCACATCTAAGGTTTTTAAAATAACCTGATCGGCATGACTAAATGCCCAGAACTCAATATGTCGATGTTCATATTGCCATTGCTGCATATTTTGCATGACGTCTTTCAGCGGACATAATCGCGTTTGTTCTTTGAGTTTATACATCGACCGATTTTGCAGCTGTACATGCGTCAGCACGCCTAAACTCCCGAGTGAAACACGCCCTGCTTGGAAAATTTCGCTGTTCTGTTCAACACTGCATTGTAGTAATTCGCCCTGCGCGGTTAATAATTCAAACCCCGTAACCAATGCCGATAAACATGGTAATTCGAGTCCGGTACCATGCGTCCCTGTTGCAATCGCTCCAGCCAAACTTTGACGATCAATATCACCTTGATTAATCAGTGCCTGATCAAAAGACGCGAGCTTCTCCCCCAAATCAAATAATCTTGTGCCAGCTTGGACGGTACTTTGGCAGCGTTCTACATCGATATCTAGAATGCCTTTGAGATGATCTAAACGTACTAAGGTATCTGTAGTTTTTGCCAAAGGGCTAAATGAGTGCCCTGCGCCAACCAAGCGAATCTTAGGATGGGATTGCACCACATCCATTAATTGCTCAAGATTTTGCGGTTGTGTAAATGACTTCGGGATCGACTTCTGAGCACCTGACCAATTTTCCCATGCAATGTCGTGTTGAATTGTCATATTCATCCTTGTCGCCATACTTTTTATTGTATTTAGCCGTATTGTTTTATTTTTGATTCCGCTTTTGCAATGTTAATGCACAAGCCATCTTGATTTTTTACTTAGATTATACGAAGTTCTGTATCTTCTCAAATTTAAGTTTATTGTTATAAAACAGCAAATAAGCAACGATCAATTAAAAAAAATATCATTCGTTTATACCCACACAAAGACTATTCAAGGCGCTCTACATTATTCGTTAAGCATCATTCAAACCGAATCAATAAAAAAGATCACACACGGAAATATCTGCCAAATCAGTATAAAAAACCAACAACACCTGTATATTTTTCAACTAAATTATTTATGCTAAAAAATCAATTTTGAGAACTACAGGGTTCATTTTCGTCACCTTATTGTTTTTATTATGTTAAATTTCAATCACTTAAAAATTTAGTGTAAATACTCGACTAAAGCATAAATGCAGAGAAGCTACGGACTGAATTATTGTTAAGTCAGATTTAAAACAAATAGACATGGACTTGGAGTACCACGATGGTTAGCGCATACGATGAATTGCCACGGACCCCGGCAAATTTTGTGGCACTTTCGCCTCTACGTTATTTAGAGCGTGCAGCTTATATTTATCCTGATCAGGATGCCATTATCCATGGCAATCGTCATATTTCATGGCGCCAAACGTATAACCGCTGTCGTCAATTTGCACATCAGTTGCAACAATTAGGCATTGGCAAAAATGACACCGTGTCTGTGTTATTACCGAACGTTCCGGCTATGGTTGAAGCACACTTTGCCGTACCGATGGCGGGTGCTGTACTAAATACGCTAAATACACGCCTTGATGCGAAAACCATTGCCTTCATGCTGGAACATGCAGAAACCAAAGTCCTGTTGGTTGACCCTGAATTTGCTCAAGTTGCCACCGAAGCTTTGGCTTTGATCGATCAAGACATTTATGTCATTGATGTTGCAGATGCTGAATTTGAAGGCACAGCACAACCGATTGGACAAATTGAATTTGAAGACTGGTTGGCGCAAGGCGATGCGAACTTTGAATGGCACTTACCTCAAGATGAATGGGATGCGATTAGTTTAAGCTATACCTCGGGTACCACAGGGAATCCAAAAGGCGTGGTGTATCATCACCGCGGCGCATATATCAATGCAGCGAGTAACATCATTGCTTGCGGCATGACGCCACGTGCAACGTATCTGTGGACGCTTCCTCTATTCCACTGTAATGGCTGGTGCTTTGCTTGGACAATGGCAGCCAATGGCGGAACCAATATTTGTCTACGTAAAATTGACCCTGAACTGATTTTCAAATTGATTGCAGAACACAAAGTAGATTATTTCTGCGGTGCGCCAATCGTACTTTCAATGATGATCAATACGCCTGAAGAGAAAAAAGCACAATTTGACCATCGCGTTGAAGTGATGGTTGCTGGTGCAGCGCCACCTGCAGCGATTATTGAAGGGATGCGTAATATTGGCATCAATGTTACACATGTTTATGGTTTGACTGAAACATATGGTCCATCGGCACTTTGCGCATCGCAAGCTGGTTGGTCTGATCTTTCCATTCAAGAACAAGCACAGTTGCATTCTCGCCAAGGTGTGCCATACCCGCTTCAAGATGGCATGAAAGTCATTGATCCTGAAACCATGTTACCTGTTCCGCATGATGGCCAGACCATGGGTGAAATCATGTTCCGTGGCAACATCGTAATGAAAGGTTATTTGAAAAACCCAGAAGCAACGGCTGAAGCCTTTGCCGGTGGCTGGTTCCATACCGGCGACTTAGCAGTCTGCCAACCTGACGGTTATGCCAAAATTACTGACCGCTCTAAAGATGTGATCATTTCAGGGGGTGAAAACATTTCATCGCTCGAAGTAGAAGAAATTCTATATCAACACCCTGCTGTACTGACAGCTGCAGTGGTTGCAAAACCTGACCCTCGTTGGCAAGAAGTGCCTTGTGCCTTTATTGAATTAAAAGCAGGTAAAGAAGCAACGCCTGAAGAACTGATCGAATTCTGTAAGCAGCACCTTGCACGTTTCAAAGTACCTAAAGATGTAGTGATTACCGAAATTCCAAAAACCTCGACAGGTAAACTTCAGAAGTTCGTTCTCCGTGAATGGGCTAAAGAGCGCGCTGTTGGTGAATTTGGTTAATGTTAAAACTCAAAAGCCAAGCATGATTTTTTCAATCATTTAAGCAACAAAAAGCGACCTAATCAGGTCGCTTTTTTGATGTGAAGTCTATAACTTCACGTTTTGCTTCAATGATCAGATCATGTTGAATTATCTGATCATTGAGCTATCTAAGTACTTGGTTATCTAATCATGCATTAGTTATCAGATAATAAAGCTACTTGTTGAATGTAGTTAAACAATTTCAACTTTGACGCAGACAGTTCTTCTTCGCTTACATTTTTGGATATATCACGTTGAATACGCAAAATATGCTGACGAATAGGATGATGTTCAGCAGCATTATGTGCTTTCATGAACTCTTTAATGACGGGATCACCTTGGGCAATCATACGTTCAGTCCAGCGTTGAAGCTGCGCTGTTTTTTTCGCACCTTGCTGCGGGGTTAAGTAAGATAAAATCATGGTTTCATCTTCATTACGCAGTAATTTACCTACACGTTGAAACTGACGGCGTCGCGCTTCATGTGAAGTAATTGTTTGTGCATCTAGTAGTGCTTCGATCAGACGCTCTTCAACAGGAAGATTTTTAATCTGTTTAGGATTCAGTTTTGCAAGTTCCTCGCCCAAAGCAGCCATACGTTGTACAGCTTTCTTTTGCTCAGTTTTACTTGCACGTCCTTCTAAGGATTCAAAGTCTTCTTCGGTATAGCGGTTCGGTCGACGTGCCACGTTTAATCTGCCTCGTAAAATTTTGCCGCAAACAGTGCTTGAATTTCAGATAAAGCTTTTTCTTCATCTGCACCTTCAATCACTAAGCGTAAAGTTGTGCCCTTGCCTGCGCCAAGCATCAGCAAAGACATAATATTTTTGGCATCTACTAATTTTCCACCCTTACCAATTTGAATCGACGATCGAAATTTGGTCGTGACTTCGATTAGCTTGCCAGATGCACGCGCATGTAAACCCAGTTTATTAATTACGTCAACAGTTGTGTCGATCATGACCAGTGCTTCATTTCTCTATGTAGAACCTGAATAGACCATTTTGCCTCAAGTGCTTTTTTTAGTCTATCTACGATATATACCGAACGGTGTTGCCCACCTGTACAACCGATCGACACCGTCATGTAATGACGATGCCCTTCGGCAAATGCCGGCAGCCATTTATCCAAGAAATTATAAATATCTTGGAACATTTCATTGGTTTGTTCACTTTGTTGTAAAAACTGACGAACTGGCTCATCTAATCCTGAATACTTACGTAATTCCATATCCCAGTGTGGATTGGGCAAATGACGGACGTCAAAAACATAATCTGCATCGAGTGGAATACCATGCTTATAGCCAAAAGACTGTAAGATCAAAATTAAATTATCTGCCTGTCCAAGTTTAGACAGCAAAGTATGTTTTAAATCATGTACACTCTTATCTGTAGTATCAATATGTACTGTCGAACGTAATTGAATCGGCAACAGTAAAGATTTTTCTTCCTGTATGCACTCATTTAAACTTTTGAAACGACTTGCCAAGGGATGGGGACGTCGAGATGAACTGAATCGCGCAATCAATTCCTGATCACGCGTGGTCAAATAAATAATATCGACTGAGCCATGGCGTTGTAGCTGTTGAAAAACCAAATCGAACTCTTGTAAATCTGCACGTGTACTGCGGACATCCACACCCAGTGCCAATTGTTCAAGATTATTTTCTGAATCGAGTTTTTCAACAATTTCGGGGAGTAAGGCCAATGGCAAATTATCGATACAGTAATAACCCAAATCCTCAAGTATCTGTAATGCAGATGACTTTCCAGATCCAGATTGTCCTGTAACAATTAAAATGCGCTTCATCGCTTGCTACCCCATAGCCGTTTTAAACTGCAGTATATTTAACCTGCATATTATCAATAAGACGTGTTGCGCCTAATTTAGCCGCAATAAACAACACCACGTCTTGATCAAATTCTTCAATTTTCTGTAATTCAGGTGTACGTGCTTCAACATAGTCCACAACAAAACCCGCTGCTGTCAATGTTGCTTTAATATTCGCTAACACATCTGCAAGTTGAGTTCCAGCATGTAATTCTGCCTCAGCCGTTTTCAAGCTTTGGTAAATCGTTGGTGCAATCGCACGATTTTCCGCACTTAAATAACCATTACGTGAGCTCAATGCCAAACCATCTTCAGCACGAGTAATCGGCACACCAATCACTTCTAGTGGAATATTTAAGTCACGTACAAACTGACGAATCACTGCAAGTTGCTGGTAATCTTTTTGCCCAAAGAATGCAAAATTCGGTTGAACAATATTAAAGAGTTTTGTCACAACAACAGCAACACCGTCAAAATGACCCGGACGCTGTTCGCCACACAAATCATTGGTAATGCCGCCCACGCTAATATTGGTTAAGCGCGGTTTGTTGCCATACATTTGTTCAACAGTCGGTGCAAACACGATGTCACAACCCACTTCAGCCAATAAGTGCTGATCTTGTTCCAAAGTACGTGGATAGTTGTCAAAGTCTTCATTTGGACCGAACTGAATTGGGTTAACGAAAATACTCACCACCACGACATCACACAGTTTGCGTGCTTCACGAACTAAATTGAGGTGACCTTCATGCAAGTTCCCCATCGTTGGTACAAAACCAATGATTTTACGCGCAGCACGTGCTGGATTTAGCGATGCACTTAAACCTTGAATCGTTGTTTCAGTTTTCATGTCTTACAGCTCAATTTGGAATGTATGTTCTTTGGCAGGGAAGCTACCATCTAATACGGCAGCATGATACGCCTTAAACGCATCCACAATTGCCGTTTCCCCTGCTTGCTCTTTCATAAAGTTGCGAACAAATTTCGCCACGTGACTAAACGTCAGTCCCAACATATCTTGTTGAACCAAGACTTGAGCATCCGTTTCTGCACCGGCACCGATCCCAATCACAGGTGTATTTGGGAATAATTCACTAATTTCTTTACCCACTTGGGCAGGAACACATTCCAAAAGTAAAATTGCTGCACCTGCATCAACCACAGCTTTACAATCTGCAATGAGTTGATCCGCGGTTTCGCGTGTACGTGCTTGCACTTTATAACCGCCAAACACATGAACCGATTGCGGAGTTAACCCTAAATGCACACACACTGGAATACCATTACGGGTCAATACTTCAACTGTTTCTGACAACCATGCACCACCTTCCAATTTGACCATCTGTGCGCCTGCTTGCATCACGGTCTTTGAATTCACCAAAGCGTCATTCAAAGTGGCATAGGTCATAAATGGCAAATCAGTCAAAATAAACGCATGTTTATTGCCACGACGCACTGCTGCAGTGTGATATACCATATCTTCAACAGTGACAGGTAAAGTCGAGTCATTCCCTTGAATGGTCATCCCCAATGAATCCCCAATCAAAATGCTATCGACTTCAGCAACTTCCATTGCTTTTGCCATGCTCGCATCATAGCAAGTCAGGCAGGAGAATTTGCGACCTTCCGCTTTAAATTTTTTCAAGTCACTTAGACTAATCATTTCAATATTCCTCAGATGACGGCTTTCTCAAGTGGTCATACAAAAATTAAAGATGGGCCCAGTTTCCTGCATCCAATACAGTTAAATTTGGATTATTCAAAATAGGTAAATCTTTTAATGGTTGTCCTTTAATCTGTAGATTCTCATCTAAATCCAACAAAGGTTTCAACACAAAATCACGTTCTAAAACACCAACATGAGGCACCGTTAAACGTTCATTTTGAATGTGCTGTTCACCATAAATCAGTAAATCTAAATCCAGTGTACGCTCCCCCCAATGACGTAGGCGTACACGCCCCGACTCTTGTTCAAAGCGTTGCAATTCATCCAACAAGGCCAAAGGTGCTAGATCCGTTTCTAATGCAACCGCTGCATTTAAATAATTCGGCTGATCTTGTGGACCCATTGGCGGGCTTTGATACAGTTTTGAGACTTTCACTTTTCCGAGCGTTGCAAGTTTATGCACCGCTTCACTGAGGATCTGTAGAGAATCACCTAAATTACTGCCTAAACCAATATATGTCAGCGTCATTGTGTTGGCCCAAAAATAACCTGAGTCAAATCTCGTTTCACACGTTTACGTTTTAAAATCGGATGATCTGCACCAATTTCACCACTGGCTGACGCTGCAACGATTGACACTGTCTCTAGACTATTGGCATGTGATTTAGGCTTACGTTGACGGCGACTTCTACTTTCTGGTTCATTCACCAGCGGTTCAATTTCAACTTGCTGATGTGCAGAAGTTTTGGCTTCCACATCTTCATGCGCCGCTTTACGACGACTCTTGGCACGTTGACGATTGTATTGGCTAATTGCCAGTTCTTTTTCGTCAGTGCTCATCTGCTGATAAGCATCCCACCACTGCCCCATGCCTTGCGTGCTTATATCGCCCGATTTTTCACGCAGCAGCAGAAAGTCAAAGCCTGCACGGAAACGTGCATGACCTGAAAGTGCTTCAATTTGCTGTGGTTTTGGATTCAGCAAACGGGTTTGCATTTCCCAAACTTCACGAATAAATGTTTCGGCAAAGCGTGGAATAATGGTTCGTGTAGCCTGACGTTTCAATACATCCAAGCCCGCTTGAGCACGCGCTTCAGCAGGAACAACACCTTTATTTAAATAGAACGTACAACGTTCTTGGAACGGAATCCACAATAACACGGCATAGAAAAATGCAGGGTTAATGGTTTTCCCAATCGAAATACGTTGATCGGTATTTTTTGCAGCCAACTCAATAAATGGCGTTACGACTGGTTTGATATCTGCAAATAATTGATACCAAATACCAAAATCGATCAGCATCGGTAAGACGCGATTGAGATGCCCCATGGTAAAAAGCTTTTGTGACTCATCGTATAAACGATGTGGAGACACATCACGCAGCAATTGAGTAAGTTCTGGAGTAAAGACATCCAGAATTTTTTGATCAATATTAAAGTTTAATTTGGCTGCAAAACGTAAAGTCCGAAGCATCCGCACAGGATCTTCTTCAAAACGTAGTTGTGGATCACCCAATAAACGCAACATTTTATGTTTTATGTCATCTACTGCATGACAAAAATCTAGCACTTCACCTTTGCGTGGTTGGTAATACATTGCATTGATCGAGAAGTCACGACGTGCAAAGTCTTGCTCAATCGTACCCCAATTATTATCACGTAAAATCATGCCCGCAGCAGAAGTCACGGCTTTTTTAGGCGGCGCACGGAAGGTCGCAACTTCGATCAGTTCACGTCCTGAGTAGACATGCGCCAGCTCAAAACGACGACCAATAATTCGGCAACGTCGCCCGAAGACTTCTTTCACCTGAGCTGGTGTCGCATTAGTTACGGCATCAAAATCTTTAGGTGTATGACCCAACATTAGGTCGCGGACACTGCCACCCACGATATAAGCTTCATAGCCTGCCTTAGTTAAGGCATCAATCACATCTAAAATGGAAGAAGGTAATTGTGCGGTTGATAAACCACATTTGGACGCGCGCAAAGTTTGCAAAAGACGCTGTCTCCTACGTCTGAACGTAAAATTCTTAAGATGTCGCTAATGATATCTCTAACACAATCAAAGGGCAATTTGATTATCTCGATGCTCAAGCTGAGCTTAACCTAATTCTTTTTTTTACACTTCACTTAAAGTGCCAATTTTGCTTTATTTTTAGCAAACAGCGCAGGACCGATTCCCTTAACCTGTTGAATATCATCAATGCTTTTAAATAAGCCATTACTTTTGCGATATTGCACAATTGCTTCTGCTTTTTTCTGACCAATTCCATGCAATGTCTGCAGTTCATCGACTGAGGCTGTATTTAAACGTACCTGATCTGTTCGACTATTTTGTTGGGTGCTGGGTCGTGACAAATAATAGTTGGCATTGCTCGGTGCAGTTGTCGCTTTGGACTTCGAGGCCTCAGATTGCTTTTTTAATTGTTGATCTTTGGCTTGCTGTAAGGCTTTCCATTCCGCGTAGCCCGAAGGGCTTTGCGCAAAAGTTAAATCTGCCATTAAACTCAAAGCCAAGATAAGTAGTTGTGTAAAATATTTATTCTTTAGGATGTTGTACATATTCAGCCTGTTGTTTTAATTGTTGTTTTGCCTGTTCCCACAACTGATCCATCTCAGTTAAGGACAAGTCTTCTACATGTTTTTGTTGTAATGTGGCCTGTGCTTCAATATAAGCAAAGCGGCTTCTAAATTTATGAATGGTACTTAACAGTGCCATCTCACTTGAGATGCCAATCTTACGTCCAACATTCACCAGAGAAAATAAGCAATCACCAAATTCATCAAATATTTCGTCGGATTTTTTGCCTGCTAAGGCCTCTTTTAACTCCCCTAGCTCTTCCTCAAGCTTGCCATAAGCCCCTTCAATATCTGGAAAATCAAAGCCAATTTTCGCCACATTTTTTTGGATTTCATCTGCTTGGCTTAATGCAGGACCATGTTTAACCTCATCTAATCTTGATGCTGATTTCCCTGCTTTTTCTTGTTGTTTAATCTGTTTCCATAGTGTTGCCACATCATCCGCATTGAGTGCTGAGAATTGCTCTGCCTGAAACACATGGGGATGACGGCGAATTAATTTATCTGTAATGGCTTGCACCACATCTTGAAAATTAAACGCGCCTTGTTCGCTATACATCTGCGACTGAAAAACCACTTGCAGCAACAAATCCCCCAGTTCATCTCGTACATCATCACTCTGACCTGAACGAACTGCCGCTTCAACTTCATAGGCCTCTTCGATGGCATAACGAGTCAGACTTTCTGGGGTTTGCTTTTGATCCCATGGACATTTTTCACGTAATTCTTTCATCACTGCTAATAATTGTTCCATGTGAACTCCAGCTATTTACTCATCAGTACATTGTTTCGATTACAGAATTTGATATGCTCAAAATTCACTCAGGGAATGAGCAACTCAATTCAGGGAAGCATAACATGCAAAGTATTTTTATTAGCGGTGCAGGACAAGGGATTGGCGCAGCAATTGCACGACTGTTCATACAACAAGGCTATAAAGTTGGGCTTTACGACATCAACCAATCTCAAGTCACCTCATTAGCTGCTGAACTCGGTAGCCATGCCAAAGCTGGGCTTTTAGATGTGACACAACCAGAGCAATGGCAAAGCGCTTTAGCTGAATTTGTTGCTTGGGCAGGCCAGCTGAATATCTTAGTCAATAATGCCGGAATTCTGTATTCAGGCAGCTTTGAACATACGGAACTGTCTGCACACCACCGAACAATTGATATCAATGTCAAAGGGGTGATAAACGGTTGCTATGCGGCATTCCCCTATTTACAGCAAAGCAATTTTGCTCGTGTGATTAACCTCTCTTCGGCTTCAGCAATTTATGGACAAGCCGATTTAGCCAGTTATGCCACATCTAAATTTGCTGTCCGCGGGTTCACTGAAAGTTTGGATATTGAATGGCAAAAATACAATATTCGCGTTTTAGATGTGATGCCTTTATTTGTTCAAACCGCGATGGTGCAAGACATGGATGCCCAAAGCATTAAGAAAATGGGGGTCAATCTTCAACCGAGCGATGTCGCTCAGCAAATTTATGCCTTGGTACAAAAACGGGATTCGGTCTTAATGGCCACACATACACCTGTGGGGATGAAAGCTAAATTTTTATTTAATTTATCGAAGTTTAGCCCGCAATTTGTCAACCGCTTAAGTAATATTTGGATTGCACAAAAACCTAGATAGTAACGTGTTACTAATCATTTAATTTTGCAATCATTTTTGTACGCAAATTACACAAAGTTACACAATTGTCACATTTTAACAGGACAAAATTCCTTTTTTTGAATAATATTCACCCGCCCATTACTTTCGGGCGTTTATTTTCTAACAATAAAAGTGAATTATTTCATGAAAAAATTACTTGTTCTTGCAACTGTTACTTCTATTTCAATTTCTGCTTTTGCTACAACTCAATTCGCATCTTCAGAATTAAAAGCGATGGATTGTGCAACTCTTGCTGTTGAAAAAGCGAATGCTAAGCGCTCTTTAGAAGCTGCTGACAAAAACATTGCAAACATCCAAGCATCTGCTCAAGCACCAGGCAAATCATTGAGCAAATTTGCTGGTTTAGCGGGTGGCGCTCTTGCTGCTTTCGGTGGTAACTCTGAAAAAGCTGCTCGTGCAGGCAACATTGCAAACAGCTTGGCTGGTGAGCAAGATACTTCTGATGCAGGCAACCTTGAACTTCAACAAGCGAACAAATCAGCTGCTCAAGCAAACATCGACAACATTGGTATCTATCAAGGTTCTAAAAAATGCAAAATCTAATCTAAAGCCAGTTTAGATTGATTTAAAAAAAGCCCTGTTCAGCCAGAACAGGGCTTTTTTCATGGTGATTTCTATTTCATACCGATTTATAAGACATTCAACTCAATTTTCGGCAAATGAAAGCCTCGGCAAGATTGTTCACTTTGCCATGCTACCGTCAACATCACATGCGGTAGTTGAATATTCTGATAAGCAAATGTGCCAATGGTGGGATGGCTACACATCCCACCATTCTGCTCAGGATGACACTGCGTATTCAGTTCATTCAGGTTCACTCGAATCCCTAAACCTGACGCTTTAAGTACCGCCTCTTTGGTGGTCCAAACTTTAAACCAAAAATCAGGATCATGCTCACAGCTCTCCCAATGAAGCAATTCTTCGGGATGAAAACTGTGTTGAGCCATCACATCAAAACGAACTTTTCGATTTAAATCCTCAATATCCACACCAATATTGGCGATTTTTTCACTGCTGGCCAAAACATAATGCTGCTGGCTATGACTATGATTAAAATGAAAGTGTGGAAAATCAGGAAGAAAAGGCTTACCAAATGCAGACTTTGAAAAATCTGAATTTTCAACTGATCTATTAAGCCGCTGCGCAAGTAATTGATTGCGATATTGGTAAATGGCTTTTTTACGCACGGCAATTACCTCTTGACGACTCAAGCCATGCGGCTCCACAAAGAAGTCAGTAATTGCACTATATTCAAGCTGAATTTTCGCCATAAGTTATTGATCCAATATCTTTTACACTACGTCCATGACGCTATATTTTATGCGACTCTCCAACACAAAATACACCACAATACAGATGAGCGCATCGGTCCTTTGACTTATCGAGATTTTAAAACTCAGTTTAAAAATATTTCAAACCACTTAAGAAATACTTAATATTATAAATATATTCAAATACTTAAGTATAATAAATATTTTAAATACATCTTCAATTAGATAAAATACTCTAGATTCTTATAACTTTAATTTAAAACTCGGGGTAAATCAGATGCTAAGAAAAATCACGTTAATCAGTTCACTTTGTGTCCTACCATGTTTCGCTCAAGCAGGCTTATTGGATGCAGCTGTTGCAGTGATGGGTGCCAAAAATGGCGCGATTATGGACCAAGCTGAAGCGCGTATGAATCAAAGCCGTCAAGAAGCTGCCAATGCTGTAGCTCAAGCAGACCGTGGCTATGCCTCAAATTTCAATCAAGCTAACCAAACCAACAATAGTGTTTATAGCACCAGTTATTTAAAAACCTTAGATTGCACTGATCTGAGCGTTGAACGTAAAACTTTCGAACGTACATTGGAAGCATCGCAACTGGCATTAAGCCAAGCGTCTGCACAGCAAAATAATCAAGTGTCAAAATGGGCTGGTCTTGCTGGCAACGCGCTATCCGCATTTTCAGGTCAATCTGAAACAGCCGCGCGTATGGGACAATTTGCGACAGCTTTTTCTGGCAATAAAAATACACAACAGGATAGCAGCAGCGCACAGCAAGCCATGGAAATTGCTCAAGCTAATCTGGATAATATTGATATTTACCGCCAAGCTAAAAAGTGCAAAAACTAATTTTCACATCTTTTTAGATAAATAAAGTGAAATAAAAAAGCCTGCATATCTGCAGGCTTTTTTTTTCTTATCCAAACTTAGCGTTTGAATTTCTTTTCCGCTTTTTTGAACTTCTGAACATAACGACGTTTACGTGCAGCCGTACGCTCATCGATTTGCGACTTACGACCTTCAAATGGGTTATCAGAGGTTTTAAATTCAATTTTGACTGGCGTACCTTCAAGTTTATAAACTTTACGGAACACGTTTTCTAGGTAACGACGATAGTCATTTGGCGTTTTATCGACCTTGTTACCATGAATCACAATCGTCGGTGGATTTTGTCCGCCAATATGCGCATAACGCATTTTGATACGACGACCTTGAACCATTGGTGGTTGGTGCGCATCAGTTGCATCATTCAAGATCTGAGTGATTTTCGCAGGTGATACTTTCAAATGCGAAGAATCATAAGCACGGTGGATCGATGGATAAAGATCACCAACACCTGTACCGTGAAGTGCAGAAATTAAGTGAATTTTTGCCCATGGAATAAAGTCAAAACGACGTTCAACATCTAATTTACACTGTTTACGGTCATAGTCAGACATGTTGTCCCATTTGTTGATGGCAATCACCATCGCACGGCCTGCTTCAAGCGCATAACCAATCAAATGCAAGTCTTGCTCAACGATCCCTTCACGTGCATCGACAACAATAACCACAACATGCGCATCTTTCATCGCTTGTAAAGTTTTCACAATCGAGAATTTCTCGATCATTTCGTCCACTTTACCTTTACGACGTACACCCGCAGTATCGATTAATGTGTATTTACGACCGTCACGTTCAAATGGAATATAAATTGAGTCACGTGTAGTACCTGGTTGGTCAAATGCAACCACACGGTCTTCACCCAACAAACGGTTCACTAAAGTCGATTTACCCACGTTTGGACGACCAATAATCGCTAAACGTAAGCCTGTGTCTTTATCGTGTTGTTCTTCACTTTCATCTTCAGGCACTTCAGCTAACACTTCTTCAAGCATTTGCTGAACACCACGACCATGGCTGGCAGCCACTTGAAGTGGTTCACCCATACCCAATTTAAAGAATTCAACTAAAGCTGCTTCGGCATGTACACCATCAACTTTGTTGGCAACAAGATAAACTTTTTTACCCAGCGTACGTAAGTCACGTGCAATTTGCTCATCAGATGCCAATAAGCCTGCGCGCGCATCGACCACGAAGACAATAATATCTGCTTCATTGATGGCAGTTTTTGACTGTTCTGCCATGTACGAGTCGATACCGCCTTCAGTTTCGCCAATACCCCCAGTATCAACGACGATGAAGGATTTATTTTGATAAGTCGCGTCACCATACTTACGGTCACGAGTCAGACCGGCAAAGTCAGCAACGAGAGCATCACGGCTCTTGGTTATCTGGTTAAACAACGTTGATTTTCCGACGTTCGGACGACCAATGAGCGCAATTACGGGTTTCATAGATTAACCTTTATTCCAGATCAGCCAGTTTGGTCTGGTCTGAACATCAGAAAGCTTAGGAAGAATGGAAATAGGATAAATGCCTAAAATAAATAAAAACACGGGGCATTGATGATTCAATCCCCCGCGTTAAAAATACGGTTTGGCTTATTTTAACATAAGCCGCAGAAAAATTAACGGTTCTGCCAAATGCTTAATGCACCCTTACGTGTCGACACATATAATTGGTTGTCAATTACACGTAGTGAACGTACTTCACCACTAGTTTTAGAACGACCAACCAACTCGCCTGTCGCTGGGTTGATTAAGTGAAGTACACCATCCAGATCACCAACCACAAGGTCTTGACCTAACATCACTGGGTTACTCAAATTACGATTAAGCAATTGGTCATTTTCCCACAATGTTTGACCAGTGGTAATTTCATAAGCCACAATTTTACCATCAGTTTGTGTCACAAAGACACCATTGCCCGCAACTTCAGGACGCTGAATGCTGCTCGCATCATTGCTCCAGATCACTTGTTGTGAGGCAAGATCAAGCGCTGTCACTTGGCCTTGGTAACTGGTGGTAATTAAAAATTGACCTGCTACAGTCGGTTCACCGTCAATATCAATGAGACGTTGTACATCTGAACGACCGTCTGACACTGCAACACGACGCTGCATTTTCGGAATACCGCTCAATGCATCAATCACATAGATATAGGCATTTGAAGAAGCGATGAGAACATGACGCGCATCGAGTGATACCGGTGCTGCCATACCACGTAAACTAAACTGCACATTTGGCAAGTTATAGGTCCAAGTTTGTTGGCCCGTTGCCACATCGTTTGCGTATACCGTACCATCATTGGTAACTGAAATAACGCGACCTGCTTGAATCAACGACGGTGAAAGTAACGCGCCGGTTAATTGCGCAGTCCACTTTTGTTCACCTGTTGCCTGATCTAATGCAAATAATTGACCTTTTGCATTACCAACAACCACAATTCCGTCAGCTGCTTCTACACCTGCAGTCAAACCTTGTTTAGAGATTTTCTTCTGCCATAAACGCTCTTTGCCTTTGTAGGCTTGAACTTCACCATTAGGATTTACGCTAAAAACAACGCCATTATCTGCATCCATACGTAAACGCAGTGGATCTGCTTCTTCAGTTGAAGCCACACTGTTTGAAAATACAGGTGCTAAAGTTTTTGCCTGTTCCAATTTTGGTAAAGGATTTGGTTTTACTTTTTCTACTTTTCCTTTATTTGCACAACCAGCCAAAGCAAGTGTTAAAACTGTCAGCGCACAGGTAATTTTGTATTTTCTATTCATTCAGTTGCTTCCACTTGTGTATCTATAATCGGACGTTCAATTTCAGGATCATCAACTAAAACGCCTACACTTTCGAGTTTAATTTGTAAAATTTGACGTTCTTCTTGTCGCTCAACTAAAGCATCCCATGCACTTTGATAAACTTTCTTTGCATTTTCGATATCATTTTTTGCAACATAGACATCGCCACGGGCTTCATCTGCAGTTGCTTGAAAAGCAGGTTCTTTAACCGCTTCTAAAGTTTTTAGTGCTTCATCAAATTTCTTTTGTGCCAATTGTGCATACGCCAAACGTAATTTCACCAATTGAACTAAGCCTGCATCGTCAACTTTTGAATTTTCAACTTTTTTCAAAGCTTTTTCAGCGTTGGCATAATCCGCTTTATCATACGCCAATTTTGCCATAAGCAACTGAGTTTGAATGGCTTGTGGCGAATCTGGCGCTTCTTTTACAATTTTATCTGCAGTCGCAGAAAGTTGTGTAAAAGCGTCGCCAGTCGCCGACTGAGCATCATCCATTAACTGCTGTACTTTGGCTGTTTGCATTTGCGATTCAGCCAAAGTTTTCTTCTGCCAGTATTCCCATCCGAAAAAGGCAATCAACGCAATTAAAATGCCGCTAACAATGGCAGAGCCATATTTTTTAGCAAACGATTTTAAATTATCAAGTTGTTCTTCTTCACTCAATGCGCTCATGAAATTACCTTTTTCCTTATGTTATAGGGATTATTTTGAAGAAATTTTTTCGATAATGAAGGCAACAAAGTCTGCCACATTCACTTCGTGTTGTTCTGCAATCGCTAGCTCTTTTACCAGCACTTGCCCTGCTGCTTGCTCACGTTCACCGTAAATCACAGCAAATAAAGCACCCGATTGGTCAGCTTTTTTCATTTGCGATTTCATTGAACCTTGTGAACCAACTTTTAAGCGAATGTTACTACCCGCTGCTTCAAGTTGATCACGTATTTGTTCAGCAAGCACCAACGCTTTACCTTGAGTTGCAGGATCTGAAACCAAGAATAGCTCACAGTCACGCACTGGGGTATTGTCTTCCACTTGTTCAAGGAGAAGAAGCAAACGCTCCATACCCATTGCAAAACCAACAGCAGGCACAGACTGGTCTGCTTTACCTTTAAGCTGACCGACTAAACCGTCATAACGACCACCAGCACATACCGTTCCTTGAGAACCTAAGTGTGTAGTTGTCCATTCAAAGACCGTTTTGTTGTAGTAGTCGAGACCACGAACCAATTTTTGATTGATCACAAAACCAATACCAGCATCAGTCAAATACTGCTGTAATTGAGCAAAGTGAGCCAACGTTTCTTCACCCATAAAGTCGTGAAGTTTTGGCGCATTTTCCAAAATGCTTTGTGTTTTTGCATCTTTAGAATCCAAAATACGCAGTGGATTCGTGGTTAGACGACGCTGTGAATCTTCATCTAAGTCATTTTTATGTGACTCTAAGAATTCAACCAATGCTGCACGATAAGCTGCACGTTCATCAGACTCACCTAAAGTATTGAGTTCTAATTGAACTTTATCTGCAACGCCCATGCGTTTCCACAAACGTGCAGTCATTAAAATCAATTCTGCATCTTGATCTGGTGTTGCAACACCAAAAGTTTCTACGCCAAATTGATGGAACTGACGGTAGCGACCTTTTTGTGGTTTTTCATAGCGGAACATTGGGCCGACATACCATACACGCGGTGTAGCACCACGAAGTAAGTTATGTTCAAGCATTGCACGCACACACCCTGCTGTTCCTTCAGGACGCAAAGTCAAAGACTCAGGCGGATTACCTTTGTCTAAGAATGTGTACATTTCTTTTTCAACGATATCCGTTGCATCACCAATAGAACGTTTGAACAGATGAGTCTGCTCCACAATCGGCAAGCGAATTTGCTGATAACCATAAGCATCCATCAGGCTTGATAGATGCTGTTCTAGACGTCTCCATGCAGGACTTTGCGTAGGGAGAATGTCATTAAAACCTTTGATTGCGACGATTGA
Source organism: Acinetobacter sp. YH12040 (assembly GCF_013420005.1). Classification (NCBI taxonomy): domain Bacteria; kingdom Pseudomonadati; phylum Pseudomonadota; class Gammaproteobacteria; order Moraxellales; family Moraxellaceae; genus Acinetobacter; species Acinetobacter sp. YH12040. The sequence continues at coordinate 29,800 of NZ_VOZB01000014.1, read as the reverse complement.
ACTCATGATCTACTCAGAAAAACTTGTGCGAATAATCTCTTTAGCTTTAGCGTCTTCAAGATCGCTAACACGTTGACGAACCATCGCTTCGATTTCGTCAACCAACTGATTTGTGTCAATTAAATGGCTCTTTTCGCCATTACGATACACCAGTGAACGCGGACTTGCACCTACTACACCAATATCGGCTTCTTTGGCTTCGCCCGGACCATTTACTTTACAACCAATCACCGATACATCCATTGGGGTACGAATATCTTCTAAACGCTCTTCCAATGTTTGCATAACTTTGATGACATTAAACTCTTGGCGTGAACAACTTGGGCACGCAATAAAGTTAATGCCGTTTGAACGTAAGCCCAATGATTTTAAAATATCAAAGCCAATTTTGATTTCTTCTTCAGGCTCTGCTGCCAATGAAATACGCATGGTGTCACCAATGCCTTCCATTAACAAACCACCTAAAGCGATAGCAGATTTGACTGAACCCGTGCGGTAGACACCTGCTTCAGTCACACCTAGGTGTAATGGGTTATCAATTTGTTTAGACAACAAACGGTAAGCATCCATAGTCAGGAATACATTCGATGCTTTGACTGACACTTTAAATTCATGGAAATTTAAACGGTCTAAAATATCAATATGGCGCATTGCAGATTCAAGCAAAGCCTGACCTGTAGGCTCACCATATTTCTTTTGAATATCTTTTTCCAGTGAACCGGCATTGACACCAATACGCATAGAAATATCATTGTGTTGTGCAGCAGCTACTACTTCACGAATTTTAGCTTCTGAGCCAATATTACCCGGGTTAATACGCAAACAATCTGCACCAAGGTCTGCAACACGTAAAGCAATTTTATAATCAAAGTGAATATCGGCAACCAATGGCACTTGCACACGTTTACGAATTTCACCAAAAGCTTCAGCAGCTTCCATACTCGGTACAGAAACACGCATGATGTCCGCACCGACGTCTACACAGCGCTGAATCTGTGCCACGGTCGCTTCGACATCACAAGTTTCAGTATTGGTCATACTTTGGATGCTGATCGGCGCATCACCACCGACATACACCGAACCTACTTTAATTTTACGCGTTGGACGGCGCTTAATTGGATTTTCAATCATTGTTCAGTCTGCTCTGTTGTCCCTTAACGTGATAAACGGAAATCTGCTTTGCCGTTTACGGTATATGGTGACAATGAAATATTTTCATTATTTAAGCTTAATGACACTGCTGTTGCATCATCCAAACGAATTTGGAATGGTGTTTCACCGTTTAAGTTGAGCGTCGATGCTTGGCGACCAGTCGCCAACACCTTACCCGTCGAATCAACAATATGTACTGAAGTCGGGCTACTAAAGGTCAATGTCAATTGATCACCGCTGACTGTTGCATTCCCGCCATTCATGTCGAGGACTTGAACTTCTGAAGCGACTTCACTGGTCACAGCGTCTTCATTATCGCTGCCCGAGGTCATGCCCTGAATCGCCGCCACGATCGCACCAATGACCAACAACACCGCCAATGCAATCAGACCCCGTTTGATCCATTTACGATTACGGTCACGATTAGAACCGGGTAATTTACCCATTATTTTAATCGGTGAATTGTTTAACGCGTGATTTGGCAACAATCCCGTATCGTTGGCATAAATATCATCAAAACGTTGAATGATATTGGTTGCATCAACTTTTAAATATTTGGCATAAGTGCGGTAGTAACCTTTAATAAAGGTCGCTTCAGGCAATGACTTATAATCATCTTGCTCAAGTGCAGTCAGTGTTTTTAATGGAATATTGAGTTCTGATGCGACAGCTTCAAGTTCCAGTTTTTGCGTAATACGTACTTGACGTAAATACTCACCTGGGCGTTGTACATTTCCTAATGCATTTGGAGCTACGCTCGAACCATTCGATTGCGGTGAATTAGGATTTACTTCCATACGGCCTCAGTACTGTACTGTAATTGCAAATAGCGTTGGTATTCAGGACTTTCTGGGAACAAAGCACGTAACTGGTTAACCAGTACTTGCATACCCAAATTGTCGCCATTGGCACGCGCTGTTCGAATGCCAATCCAGAGTGCACGCGCACCCTGATTTTTTTGTCCTACTGCACGTACAAATTGTTCATACATTTGTGTGGCAGCAGGGAACTGCTGATTCAAATAAAAGATTTCAGACAACTCTAACATTGAAACATAGGAATCACGATTAGCCTGCAAAGCTTGTTTGAATGATTTTTCAGCATTCGCCACATCACCCACTTTCAGGTAAATTCGACCTAAATTTTCCAATGCTTTGAAACGTTGATCATAACCTAAAGTTGAACCTGCGATGCTGAACTGTTCAATCGCATCATTATAGCGCTCAACTTGGTATAAATACGTACCGTAGTTGTTACGTGCTTGAGAATTTTTTGAGTCTGCTGAAATTGCACGCTTAAAATAACTATCTGCTTTTTCTAAGTTGGCTGGACTGCCTTCTCGTTGTAGTAAGACACCCATCATCATATTGGCTTGGGAATCGCGAGAATCCACCTCTAAAGCCTGATCTAATGCACGTTTAGCAGAGTCCAAATCCCCTGCTTTCAGGTGTTCAACAGCCAATTGCGTTCTGATTTTTACGGCTTTCTCTGGGTCTTTTTTCCCAATCTCAGGCGTTTGACATGCTGTTAATGCCAAAACCGATGCACATAAAGCTGAAACGAAAGTGAACTTATACGTTAACTTTTTCAATTGGCTGCCTCTTTATTATCCTTGTGAGCGCAGTATCTCATTTTGCTGCGCAACTTTCTTTTTCCATTGCTCCGCACGACGAGTACGGTCAGCAACTTGCCCCACGAGTTGTCCACACGCAGCGTCGATATCATCACCACGTGTCTGACGAATCGTACACACAAAACCGGCATCAGACAAAGTTTTTTGGAAAGAAATAATACGGTTACGGCTTGAACGACCGTATGGCGCATGCGGGAACGGGTTAAACGGAATTAAATTAATTTTGCTTGGTAGGTTTTTCAACAGCTTTAACATTTGCTGTGCATGTTCAGGATGGTCATTTACACCATCTAACATCACGTATTCGATGGTCACGTGTTTACGTGAACTTTCATTACCATCTTTGGCGATATAACGCTGACACGCTGCAATCAACTGTTCCAACGGATATTTTTTATTGATCGGAACAAGTTCGTTACGTAGTTCATCATTTGGCGCATGGAGTGAAATTGCCAAGGCTACATCAATGTCTTGTGCCAATTGGTCAATTTTAGGTACCACACCGGAGGTTGATAAAGTCACACGGCGCTTCGACATGCCATACGCAAAGTCATCCAGCATGATACGCATTGAATTCAATACGGCATCATAGTTCAACAGTGGCTCCCCCATACCCATCATCACCACGTTGGTCACTGAACGCTCACGATCAGCAACTGGCACATCTTCCATATAAGAGAAGTTTGCCATCCAAAGCTGTCCAATAATTTCAGCTTGACTCAAGTCACGCTGGAAGCCTTGTTTACCAGTTGAACAGAATGAACAGTCCAGAGCACAGCCCACTTGTGATGAAATACACAAGGTCTTACGTGCGCCGGTTTTATCTTCCGCAGGAATCAGCACAGTTTCAACCAATGAACCTGCACCTTCACCTACACGGAACACCCATTTACGAGTACCGTCTTTTGAGTAATTTTTATGCACCACTTCAGGCGCTTTAATTTCACAAATCTTTTCTAGTTTTTCACGCAATTTGCCAGAAATATTGGTCATTTCAGCAAAATCAGTCACGAAGAACTGATGAATCCATTTCATCACCTGCCCAGCACGGAACTTTTTCTCCCCCATATCTTCGAAGAATTTTTCCATTTGCGGACGTGACATGCCCAGTAAATTCACTTTCTCTACAGTATTTTGCTGCGTCGGAGCGGATGGAGATTGTTGCTGTGCATCAGAAACAACTGATGTAGCGACTACTTCAGTACTCATGTGTATTTACCTAAACCATGTCTAAAGATCAAAGGAGAAGCTCAGTTATTGAGCAAAGAATTATTCAGAGAATAAAAAAACCAGACAAGCAGTATACCACTTATCTGGTTTGAATACTTCGAATTAACGAGTACGTGGAGCGATCTCAGTTTGAGCGAAGAAGTAGTTAACTTCACGATCAGCAGATGCTACAGAGTCAGAACCGTGAGCAGCGTTTTCGTCGATGCTTACAGCGAAGTCTGCACGGATAGTACCAGGAGCAGCTTCTTTAGGGTTAGTTGCGCCAAGGATTTCACGGTGAGCAAGAACTGCGTTTTCGCCTTCAAGAACTGAAACTACAACTGGACCAGAAGTCATGAATGCAACTAGGTCACCAAAGAAACCACGTTCTTTGTGCTCAGCGTAGAAGCCTTCAGCTTCAGCTTGAGTCAAGTGTTTCATTTTAGTTGCAACGATTTGAAGACCAGCTTTTTCGAAACGAGCAAAGATGTCGCCGATGTGGTTTTTAGCAACTGCGTCTGGTTTAACGATAGATAAAGTACGTTCAATAGCCATGAGAGGCTCCTTAAGTCAATTTGACGTGAAAAATTTGCCGCATTATACCGAATAATGCGCTATTTTCTGCTTTTGCTATACAAAAAAATTGCTTTTTTCGATGTAGGGATTAACTTGCCTCATCAATCCAGGCCATCTGAATTCCCTCAAGCAGACCTTCAGTCGACTTTTCTGGGTCATCAGTGAAATTTGGCAATGCACATACCCATGCATGTAGGTCAGTAAAGCGAATCCATTGCGGATCAACATCAGGGTGAGCTTCATACAGCTCAATTGCGATATCAATGGTATCTGTCCAGCGTAAACCCATGGGTCTTCCTAACATCGTCTATAAAATGATGACTTACTTTAACAAATTTCAGCAATTCGACGTGATAAACCCTTTTAATTTTTTTATTACCAGATTTTGCAATTGTGATGTCCACATCAAACTATAAAACCAAACCTAAAAGAGGTGCACAGAGAATAATTGCGGCACCCACTGCAGCGCCTATTGCAGCACCGACGGCAACATCACTCGGGTAATGCAATCCTAAGATCATGCGGGATAATGCCACCAATAAGCTAAAGGGCAACATTAAGACCAACAACATGGGTTGAATATAGCCCAGCACTGTTGTTGCCATGACCGCATGTAGAGTATGCCCCGATGGAAAACTAAAATGATCTAGAGGGCGTTCACCTAAGCGAATCACTTGATGCACTTGGTACGGTCTTGGGCGCACAGTTTTCTTTTTGAGGAGTTTATAGATCGAGGTGCCGACGAAACCACCCAGTAATACATAGACGATTTGTACACTGTAAGACATGCCCTGCACGATCCAGACCGTCGCCAACATGACATACCAAAACACACCATTACCTAGTCGACTCACCATTTTAAATATGTCAGCCACAACTTGTTGATGTGAAAAATGATTAAGATAAATACAGCCTTTTAAATCGAGATGCAGCATTCTTGTTTTTGCATTTTTAAAATTCATCGCTAATCTCCTATCTACAGTCAAAGCCTGACTATGTTGGGGTTGAGCTAGATTTGTGTTGTTATTTTTACAAGTTGAGATCTATGTTTGACTCAGCTTAAGTTATCTTTTTGACAGTGCAATGATGCTTTGATGACAGTTCGATGAATATTAATTTTTGAAGATGCTCAACTTTTCTATACAACCAATAGCGCTAGCTCCATTGGCTCATCATGGCTTGATCCACCACGCGATATAGCGCGTGCTCAAATTGCTGTACAGGATATTGCCATCCGATTTTAGCTGCGTCTTTTGCCGCTTCGATGCCCATCGTTTTTAATTTGGCGCGTTGCGGCAATTGTTGCATAAGACGAATAAATTCATCGGTTCGAGATAAATGACATAACCATCCCGTTTGCTGATTTCTCACGTGCAATTGGGCACATGCGGCATTATATGCAATCACCGGCAATCCACTGGCCATTGCCTCCAAAACCACATTACCAAAGGTCTCAACCTGACTTGCAAAAACGAAAACATCCGCACTAGCATAGGCTTCAGATAAAGCCTGACCACTTAAACTTCCCATAAAAATAACACCTAGTGATTTTGCCAGTTGCATTAATCGTTCACGATCTGGCCCATCCCCCACAATGACCAATTTTGTCCGTGCATCCATAGCCAACATCGAACGATAGGCTGAAATTAAAACATCTACTTCTTTTTCAGGAGATAGCCGACCGACATACAGCATCACGCGGGTATGTTCATCTGCTTGCCACTGTTGTCTCAGTTCTGCTTGATAGTGTGAGGGAGAAAATCGACTATGGTCCACACCTCGCCCCACCACCACCAATGGACAACTAAAACCTAATCGATGCAAGGCATCCGCAGTATCTTGGCTCGGGACACAGGTGAGTTGAGTATTGTTATGAAACCATCGTAAATAATGTTGTACAGGCTTCATTAAAAACGCTAAATCAAAGAATCGACTAAAATCATGAAAGGCCGAATGAAAACCACTGGACACAGGGATGTGTAAAGAACGCGCCAGTTGAAGCATAGCAAATCCCAAAGGCCCTTCAGTGACTATATGCACAATGTCGACTTGGGCTTTTTTTAAAGCTTTACTCAGTTTAATTAGTTGCGGCCAGCCAAATTGTAAACCTGAATATTTAGGAATCGACTGCGCTCGAACCAAACACTCTTGATCAGGTCTGAAATCATGACAACTTTCAGACTGTTCAGGACGTATTAAAAAAATTGAGTGGCCTTGTTGCTGCAAACCTTTACACAACTGCAATAAAGAATATGCAACACCATTAATTTCTGGCGCCCACGTATCTGTAACAATGGCGATTTTTAGACTTGGACGGATTAAAGTTGAGACCGTTTGCACATCCATTCGTGATTGCATATGCTTAAATTGGAATTGAAAGCGTGCAGGTTCATCCTGCATACGTCTTAAATTGATAGCCGATTCTGTCATGATCTTACATGCTTCTTATAAATGTATAGTCACAGTTTAAGCAGCAGTTTTTTTCATTTTGATGATTATTTGATGACAGTTTATTGAAAGAAATTATCTTATTTCTTCTACAAAATCATGATTTATCCGTAATTTTTAATCAGTTTTAAAATCGTCTGACCCACACGAGAAGCTATTTGCATATCTGCGTTCATCCGTTCTAAACACCCACTCATACTACGAAGCCCCACACTTAAACCAGCTTGATTGACCAGATCCACATCAACCCCCACGCCATTGTCTTCAACTTCCATTATCAACGCCGAGTTTTCATAATAAATTCGGATCTGCACCACGGTCGCATGACTATGCTTCACAATATTGGTTAATGCTTCTTCAGCTACACGCTGTAAGCTTAGACATTCCAATGGGGTAACATCCACTTCCCATTTTGCAGGAACTGACCATTTAGCGTGTATATCGAGCTCATCAAATAACTGATTAAAACGGTGTCTAAAGGATGCCATCCATAACAAAGGGGTTTCAGGTAGTTTAGTGCCTAAACTAGGACCACTATCAATGATCTGTCGTAAATCATCTCTTAAAATTTTCAACATCGATAAAAATTGTGGATTGGTCAGATCTTTGGCGCTCTGCTCAGCCTATACCATTAATCGCAATGATCGAGCTGAGCCATCATGTAGGTCATGTGCTATTTGAATACGCTCTTGCAAGCGAATATTTTCCATTTCCAACTGATAATGATTGTGTAAAATGTGTATTTACTCTCATTTGTTTGTGCGACCAGTGTGGCCAAAGTGCCATTAAATTTTTCAATTCGTCTTACACTTTTAGTCAAGCGTAGTGCAAAAAAAATCGCCACACCCAAAGTAGTTTTCGGGGAAGCATATGCTGAAATCAAATTTCCTTCATTTCTGACTTTATATGCATAGCAGAAAATTAAGCTACTTAGATTAAAGCCCAAGATTCACCTAAATATCTATCATCAAGCTTCAATCTAGCGGTATGAACGAAATCAGCACTCCGCATATAATCACCTTGGGCTTGAAATAAATTTTGTCGCTAAGCAACTCAAAACACCATATTTACAAAGACTGTATCGCGGTAGATTCCTGCTGGTGTCGTTGCATTCACTCGCTCCACCAAACGCACAGCAATCACATAGTTATTTTTGCCAGCGCCTTGCTCGGTAGAAACATTCCACAGATTTTCCATCGCACCTGAAACAGTCATCCGTGTTTTGAGCTTAATCGGGCCATTCGTCACAAAACTACTGCCCGAAGTATCCTGCAAATTACGGCTATTAAAGCGTATGCGGTATTTACCTGAACAATCGACACTAAATGAACTCGCCGCTTGACTATTATAGTAATTTGCCAAGCGCATATTGGTTTCACTGATTCGTCCCATTTCACAGCGACTCGGTGCTGCAAATGTCATTGAACTAAATAACGCTGCTGAGATGAGTAAAATACTTTTCATTGGAAATACTCCTTTATTTACACTGCAATGTAATTAATTCAGGAGTTTGGTTTTCTACCTTTTTCGGCACTGTTAATGCTGTTTGGCAAGATCGACCACCACTGGTCCTCACCGTCAACTTGTAGTAGCCTTCAACCAAACCATATAACATTACCGTGCCATCTGAACCCACTGGATAAACATCAGCTTCTGGGGTATCAATTGCAACTTCACTTCCTGCCACAAATTGATGACCTTGTTCATCCAATATTTTGACCAATATTTGTTGTGTATCAAATACTGAAAAATTAATGTTATAACCACGCTGTCTTAACGCAACTAAACGATGTGCAGCATTCGGAACTTTGCTTTCGATCGGCAATTGGTTTTCATCGAATGAAATATCGTAATTAATATAAGGAACGATATCGTGTACAAAGGCATAGCCTTTTTTATTGGTTTTCGCGACTGGAGACATTGATCGCATGACATCAATATCTTCACGACCACCAACATTCACTAAAGCAAAAGCATTATCGACAAAACTGGTCAATGCGTATTGACCACCCAACCACACCATAGCGCCACGGTAGCCAACCTGTGTTGTTGAATCATTTTCACTATAGAGATGACTTAGGGTTAAATCACCAACATTAGTGGACAAACCACCATAGGCATTTAATACCGTTTCATCATTACGATAATCCACACCTAGCGCATAATTTGCACCATATTCACCAAATGCATTTTGGATGAAACGTACACCGCCGGATTTATTGGTACCTGCATCAGCCTGAATACGTTTACCACCACCAAAATTATAAGAAAATGTAATAAAAGCACCTGAGTCATCGCTATCACCAAATTCTTTAAAATAATTGGCGGTATACATTAAATTCTGTGTGATTTCGCGACTCACACCCACTGTGAGCATTTTGCGATCCTCTAATTCAAATAAAGGATCATTAGATTCATACTGGGTTTGTTCGATATAGTTCAGGTTTAAATTTTGAAAGAATGGAAAATTAGCAAAACTTAAATACGCCATATTTTCAAATTTTGGGAAAATATGATTATCCTCATAACCTAACGCCCGATAATCATTTGTAGCGTAGCGTGAACTCACACCAAAATTGAGTTTTCCGAAATTACGACTGATAGCCAAACCTGCAGAATAACCATCGTCATTATCGGTTTTACTGCCTAAAAAAATACTGTCTAAAACAAACCATCGATTGACCGCTTGCGTCCATAGCAGTCCTGCATTTTTTACTTTGTCACTATAGGTTGCACTTGCACCCAACGTGGTACGACTGGTGACACCTCTACGCCAATAGGCTGAACTAAAAAAATCGCGATAATCACTATTTTCTTCGTCATAACTGAAGCGTAGTTTCCCTAATGATATGTTGTAATCATTTAAATCTTCTTTGAGCAATTTACTACTAATTAATACCGGGAAGCTTCGAACAGTGGTATTCCCCAGTACATCTTGTACAACCATTTGCGCTGTACCGGCACTTTCAATATTGGCACCTGTTTGTAAGTTATAATCTCCAGGTGAAATCTTTTTCTGATAAATATTTACGCCATCAATATATAAATCAACAGTCGAAGGTAAAACCGCACTACCTTTTAGACTTGGAATATTCCAATACACGAAATCTGGACGTGATGTATAGTCTGTACCAAAACTCAAACCACCAAATCGCACACCATGAATTAATGCACTATATGCAGAGGTCGTATCACCAATAATCAGTTTGGTCACACTTTTAGAAAAATCAAACTCAAGACTACTATTTAACCTGACGAATTTTTCTTCACGATAATCATCACCTTTATTATTTCGATAAAAGGCATTATTTCTTAAAATCCAATTGTCTTTAAACACGCCCAGTTCAGGTAGCACACCAAAATTATTATGTTGAGTATTATTTTCAAAATGCATTTCATAATTAAGAAATGCACCAAAATTTGCAGGCATCGGCTGGCTGATTAAGGTATCAGTTTCTAGCCCAAAGAAATATTTTGATGGAAGATTAATTTTGACGGCTTGCAATTGAGGATCAAATCCAGACTGAATATCTTGATCCGTTACCAAACAAAATGAATTTTTAGTTGCATGTCGTTTCAGAATTTCTACTTTGATTTGCAGCTTATCAAGATCTGCGCACTCTATATAAAACTTGTTATTTTCAGTCAGTAATAATACTTCGCTCTTGCGGTCTACTTCGTTTACCCAAATACTGGTTGGAAACAAATCACCAGGCATATCAACGGCTTCTGCATGAGCAGAATTAGCACATAAAATACAATATAGAAGCAATGTAATTCTGTTCATAGCCACTACTCAACTAAATTAAACTCCAAAGGAGTGTCACCTTTATCTGTTTCCACAACGACTTTATAATTACTAGCGCCTTGTAAAGAAACATTCCCGATGTCGTATTGGTTTTTACCTAATGCCAATAAATATTTCATATCGGAAGATTCAGCGACTGTTTTCTTGCTTTTATCGATGACATAAAGTTTTTGGATTTGAATGTGTGATTTTGCTAAATTTTCAACCTGAATAATGGTGCGACCATTCATTTTTTTGGCAATAAATTTTAAATAAGCGGGTTCTTGTTTGCCGACAAAAAATGGCACATTAATACTTAATAACAGTGCAATTTTCGATTCAGAGTTCGTCACTTGAGGTAGCTCAGTATAAATAATACGCCATGCTTCTTCTTGTTGTAGATTCATACTCTCTACAGATTGAGTAAAACCCACACGAACCATTTGTTTTGAGTTTGGTTTTAGAATGAAATTTTTCGGATTGATAATAATATTGGATTCAGGTGAAAGAATATCTTCACCTGCAGCATTTTGAGTCCATTTAAATGCTTTAGCTTCAAAAATACGTGGTGTCTCATCATCCCCTTTCGATTCCAAAGTAAATGTCGCACTACGTTGTTTAGATTTATCGGTTAAATATAATTGCACAGGGCTAATTGAAATTCCTGCAAATATTTGAGCACTCAATAAGCAAGTCATTAAACTAAATGAAACGACTTTAAATAAACTTTTCATATACTCCCCCCAGTACATTTAAATATTATTATCAATTCAAAATAAAAAGAAGTTGACCCTAACTGTGTAGAATCAACTCCCTAAATTTGGATTAGTAAGCTACTTTGATATATAAAGTATCTTTGTATGTACCAGCACGTTGAGTCGCTGAAATTGCAGTTTTTGGAGCAACAGATACTGTGAAGTTATCAACACTCATACCAGCTACAGGTGTAGAGCCGATTGGATAATTCACACCACCTTTTGAAGTCGTGATTTTTGTAGCTACTTTATCAGTAGTCGTTTCATGTTTTACAAAAGTATCTGCACTTGTACCTGCATTCAGTGTAGATAAATTCAGTGTATATGGGGTGTTTGTTGTAACTTGAAAGCTACTAGCACCTGTATAACTGTCTTCAACGAGTTTGATGTCTTTACCTACCAAAAGCTCACATGCTTTCAGAATCTGTAACTCGATGTCGATTTCGCCTTCACACGGCGCACCGCCACATTGTTTAGATTCTTTTTTACCACCAGCGATTGCAGATGTTGCTGGAAGTGCTACGAACAATGTTGCAGATAGTACTGCGGTTAAAATTTTAGATGTAGACATTTCACTTCTCCATTCTCATATGAGATTTATTAGTATGTGCATCAAAGGATATTTATTAAGAAAAACTAATTAATCTTACTTTCCCTAGGTGCTGATTCATTCTTAATCATGTTGAGAAAAAAAGAACCTAATATGGAAATTTCACACGAATATTCATGTAATATTATTTTTTACAAATATTTAAATTATGTGTTTGTAATATATTAAATATTTTTAATTTTTATATTTTCATTTAATTTTTCTCTTTATCCCAAATTTTGGGGATTTTTTTCATATCCCTATTTTTTGGTATATTATATCTTATTGTTTTTATTAAATTTAGTAACATTAAAAATAATATAGGCTGTTACATATTTCACCAAATATTTGTGAAATAGTTCAAAATAATTTTCAAACAAACCAATACTACGTGAATATTCAACTATATTAATAGTAAAGACCGATTAAATTTAAATTTTAAATAGAATCTCAAATGTATAATCACCACTTTCAGGTATGTCTTTTGAAACGCAATACAAGAATTACGTCACCAAATACTGAGACTTTGTATTAAATTACAGGTTCTGAAACACGTCTTAGTTTCCAATGTTTAGCTTTTGTAAAACATATTTTCTTTCTTTAAATTTCAGTTTTTGTTTTTCAAATTTTTAGAATCTCATTTATTACGTGAATTATCACATATATAGAAATTCACCCCCTCTCTTTCAACACTCATTTTACTTTGTTTTTTTATTCAAAATACGGACCACCTCTTTTAAAACTGCCTGGATTCTTCTTTAGAAAATTCTATAAATAAAAAAAAGCCCCAAGTTATGGGGCTTTTTAAAAAATTTAACTTACTCACTGACTGGATAAAGCAATCCTTGATCGACTCGAAAGATTTGACCTGATCCAAAGTCGATCTGCTGCAACTCTCCTTTTAATTTTGGGAAGCCAACAATTTTTTCCAATTGTGGTGAGCGTTGAAAATTCTTCGTTTTAGGATTGTACATCCAATAAATAAATCGCTTATCTTCTATTTTTCGACCATCAGAGGTATCTGAAAGTACAACATCATAGTATCCATCAAAGTTTACATCTAAGAATCCCATACTATTACCAAAGGCACTAAAGCCTTGTAACGACTGCAAAACTTTGCCATTTGATTTATTAATCACATCTACGCGTTTTAGAGACTTCCCATAAGGTTGGTCTGCGGATTGCACCCCATAAAACTTAAACAGCAGGATAGGTTTATCTACTGCTTTAAATGCAGGTTCAAACTGTAGATAACTTGTAGATGGTGATGCCGTTTTTTCCATCAGTTCAGCTTTAAACGAGCCTGTATTGGCATTCAAGGTTCCTGCTAATCGATAAGCTGTTGCAGCACTTTGTTCAGTCACAACATTAACTGAATTCAAGTCAATAAAGTCAGCTTTTTGAGTCCCTTTAAAGTTAATTTGTTTGGGCTCTTGCAGATCAGTCAAAGTCCCATGCGGATTCCATATACCAGCATATAGATCTAAGAAATAGCGTCCTTCAGTTGAGCGAAGCATCCGCTGCATGGATATGCGAACATCAGGTAAAGGCTTTAACTCAGACTGTGCTATATCTGGATCTTGTGCAAAACTCACCACTGGTAGACAAAGAGCGAGTAAAAGAGAGATTTTTGATATTTTCATTGCAATTACACACTCCATGCAGCATGAATAATGCCTACTCTATCACAACCTAAATTCAACACAGATGACACAAATATAGGAGTTTTGAAACCACCTACAACTCAAATCATCAGATTAAATTGGAGTCGCTTTTAAAGCCCAAGTTTCCAAATCTAATGAAATACATTTCAAACCAATATTAAATTGAATACATAGATCTTTCAGCAATTCAAACTGATCTACCTTATGATCAATTACTGGCTTCACAAGCTCTTGCTTTCTTCTAAGATCAATATATGCATTTTTCCCAACATATACTTCAACAAAGGCTTCTTCAGGCAATTTTAATGTATAAATTGGACGCGTTTGCAATTGGACTCTTTGCCAAAGTTGGTCATTGATATATGCATGTGTTTTTGTAGAAAAGTGATACCCGAATTGAGCATCGCTAATATTCTTTACAATACGTACTTCCTCTTCGTATGCCCATTCCTGCATTTTATAAAGCAAACCATGCTTTATTAAAACTTCTTCATTATCCCAATTTAAAATATTTGAATTTCCTACCGACATTAATTTTTCAACACTTGCCACATTGGCCTGCTTCGGCGCTTTTTTTAAATATCTCAACTCTCCTTTTGTTGAAGGAATAATAAATTGATCACCATCTTCAAAACCTGCTTTGCATGTGTCAATTCCGATCACAACACCTTTGTAACTATCCCCATAATGTGACCACATGAGTGGATTAAAAGCGGTTCTAGTCAAACTTAAAATCACATACTTTCTAGAAAACTGATTACGGAATGCCCCTATTGCTACGGATGTCGGTACATCCAAATCATAAAAACCAAAACCAGTGCATTCAAATGGGTCGTTAAAATCTTCTAAATGTGAAAAACCTAGAGATTTTGTTTTTAAAATCATTAAAGCTGCTTCAAAACTAACATTAAAGCGAGAATTTTAGAATCTCGCTTTTTTTGTGAACCTAATGGATCACACTGAATTGAAATTACTGGACTACTCTTAATTGAAATTAGTGGACTAATATTGATGATATATACACTTACGATTTTGTCCGCTTAGATCTAAGGCAAGAAAATGATGTAAGCATCGCTTACATCATTTGAGGCACGCAGCCTTGATTTTCTCTTCTATGAGGAAAAAAAGCCCCTGTTAAAATCAGGGGCCTTTTGACTTAGATATCAGAACTTAGTTCTTTTCTTTGTCTACGATTTTGTTCACTTGGATCCACGGTACGCAAAAATAGAAAAGTATGCTTTTCTATTTTTAAGGCAAGTAACTTTAGATATTAAAAAACCCACTCAAAATGAGTGGGTCTTCGTATTCAAATCAATTGATTCAAGAAATTAGTTTTTCTCTTTATCAACGATTTTGTTCGCTTGGATCCAAGGCATCATCGCACGTAACTTGTTACCAGTTACTTCGATACCATGCGCCGCGTTTTGACGACGACGAGCAGTCATAGAAGGATAGTTCAACGCACCTTCTTGGATGAACATCTTCGCGTATTCACCAGATTGAATACGTTTAAGCGCATTACGCATCGCTTCACGAGACTGTTCGTTAATCACTTCAACGCCAGTTACGTATTCACCATATTCAGCATTGTTTGATACTGAGTAGTTCATGTCCGCGATACCGCCTTCGAACATTAAGTCAACGATCAATTTAAGTTCGTGTAGACATTCGAAGTAAGCCATTTCTGGCGCATAACCAGCTTCAACCAAAGTTTCGAAGCCCATTTTAACCAATTCAACAGCACCACCACAAAGAACTGCTTGCTCACCGAAAAGGTCAGTTTCAGTTTCTTCACGGAATGAAGTTTCGATAATACCAGTACGGCCACCACCAACACCTGAAGCGTAAGAAAGCGCAACGTTACGTGCATTACCAGAAGCATCTTGGTGAACAGCGATAAGATCAGGTACACCTGAACCACGTTGGAATTCTGAACGTACAGTATGACCAGGCGCTTTTGGAGCAACCATGATTACGTCAAGGTCAGCACGTGGAACAACTTGGTTATAAAGAACAGAGAAACCATGAGCAAATGCTAGCGTTGCACCTTGCTTGATGTTTGGCTCAATTACGTCACGGTATAGTTGTGATTGGAACTCATCTGGAGTCAAAATCATAACTAAGTCAGCTTGAGCTACAGCAGCAGGAACTTCTGAAACTTTAAGACCAGCATTTTCAGCTTTTTTCCAAGAAGTAGAACCAGCACGTAGACCTACAGTTACATCAACGCCTGAATCTTTAAGGTTAAGCGCATGAGCATGGCCTTGTGAACCATAACCAATGATTGCTACTTTTTTGCCTTGGATGATAGATAAGTCTGTGTCTTTATCGTAAAAAATTTGCATTGCTGTCTCCGCTAAAATGCTTTTGTTTCCTTTAACTTGATAACGTGATTCTGTTTGATTATTCACGTTTCAAGTACCTCACCCATAGGAGTGAGGTGAATATATAAAATTAGATAGTTAAAACTTTTTCGCCACGTGCGATACCTGAAACACCTGAACGTACAACTTCTAGAATTGTATTTTCAGCTAAGGCATCAATAAAACCATCTATCTTTTCAGTTGTACCTGCGATTTGAATGGTATAAGTCGTTGGTGTTACGTCTACGATTTGTCCACGGAAAATATCCGCAGTACGTTTAATTTCTGCGCGCGCTGAACCAAGTGCTTTGACTTTAATTAACATCAATTCACGTTCAATATGAGCACCTTCAGACAAATCAACAACTTTAACAACTTCGACAAGCTTGTTGAGTTGTTTGGTGATTTGTTCAATTTTATGCTCATCGCCATACGTGGTTAAAGTCAAACGCGAAAGCG
Source organism: Acinetobacter sp. YH12040 (assembly GCF_013420005.1). Lineage (NCBI taxonomy): Bacteria > Pseudomonadati > Pseudomonadota > Gammaproteobacteria > Moraxellales > Moraxellaceae > Acinetobacter > Acinetobacter sp. YH12040. The sequence continues at coordinate 13,165 of NZ_VOZB01000014.1, read as the reverse complement.
TCGGATCTTCTGTTGGCGCTACGTTTAATGTCTCAATGTTATAACCACGCTGAGAGAATAAACCTACCAAACGTGAAAGCGCACCTGCTTCGTTTTCTACAAGTACAGAGATAATATGTCTCATTGTGTGCGCTCTCCTTTGCCTAACCACATGTCTTTCATTGACTGGCCAGCAACCAACATTGGATATACATGCTCTGAACGGTCAACCATCACGTTAATAAACACGCACTTGTCATTGATCGCCATCGCTTCAGCAAGCTTCGACTCGAGTTCATCTGCATGGTCAATTTGAATACCTACATGACCATACGCCTCCATTAATTTAGGGAAGTCTGGAAGTGACTCAACATACGAGCTTGAGTGACGACCTTCGTAGTTCATGTCTTGCCATTGCTTAACCATACCTAATGCACGGTTATTCAAGCATAGAATTTTTACATTCAAGCCATATTGCTTACATGTAGATAGTTCTTGGATACACATCTGAATCGATGCTTCGCCAGTAATACACACTACTTGTTGATCTGGGAAGGCAAGTTTAGCTGCCATAGCATATGGCAAACCTACACCCATGGTTCCTAGACCACCTGAGTTGATCCATTGACGTGGACGTGTGTATTTGTAGTAAAGCGCACCAAACATTTGGTGTTGACCAACGTCTGAAGTAATGATGGCTTGACTATTGGTAATTTTATCCAACGCTTCAACAACTTGCTGTGGCTTCATCGAACCATCAGTTGGTTTGTCATAGTTCAAACCATGAACTTGGCGCCATTCATTGATTTGTTTCCACCAAACCCCGATATCTTCAGGATTTGGTTTAGACACATTCAATTGTTTTAATTGCGCCAACATTTCAGTCAATACAGGCTCTACTGCACCCACAATTGGGATGTGCGCCATAATTGTTTTTGAAATCGTTGCTGGGTCAATATCAATATGAATGACTTTCGCATTTGGACAGAATTTCGCTGGGTTATTGGTTACACGGTCATCGAAGCGCGCACCTACACACAAAATCACATCTGCATTGTGCATCGTCATATTGGCTTCATAAGTACCATGCATACCCAACATACCAATGAATTGTTCATCATTGCCCGGATACGCACCAAGACCCATTAAAGTACTGGTTACTGGATAACCCAATAAATGTGCAAGTTCTGTCAACTGTGCAGAAGCGTTGCCTTGAACCACACCACCGCCTGAATAAATAATTGGGCGTTTAGCATGAATCAATTCATCAATTGCTTTACGAATTTGACCAGAGTGACCACGATGCGGCGGTTGATACGAACGCATTTTCACTTTTTCAGGATATTCGTAAGCAAATTTCTCTGCTGGATTCGTCGCATCCTTTGGAATATCAACAACAACAGGACCCGGACGGCCACTTGAAGCGATATAAAATGCCTTCTTAATAATCGAAGGGATTTCGCTTGCATGACGTACTTGGAAGCTGTGTTTTACGATTGGGCGCGAAATACCGACCATATCCGTTTCTTGGAACGCATCCTCACCGATAAGATGGCTTGCAACCTGACCTGACAAAATCACCATTGGGATTGAGTCCATATAGGCAGTTGCAATTGGAGTTACGGTATTTGTTGCACCAGGACCAGATGTCACCAATACGACACCTGTTTTACCTGTGACACGTGAGTAAGCATCAGCCATATGACCAGCAGCTTGCTCGTGGCGCACTAGGTAATGATTGATTTTTTCTTGTTGAAATAGCGCATCATAAATATGCAGTACTGCGCCGCCTGGGTATCCAAAAATATGTTCAACGCCTTCGTCCGCTAAAGCGCGAACAAGCATTTCACCACCAGATAAAAGTTCCAACGTGATTCACCCTAATCTTTTTTCACGCACAAATGGAGGGCATTTGTCGTGGTTAATTCATTAACTGTGTGCTCTGTTATAGCACACAAATTTCATAGTTTTCATAGCAATAAGAAAAAAATCTGACCTGCTTGCTGTTTGAGCAATATGGGGTCTAAAACATGTTGGGATAAACATATTTTGTTGGCTTTGTTCAACCTCTCGGCTAGAGAAGAAGTCCATTGCTAAAATGCACTCATTCGAAGGGTGATCGATCTAAGGCATATAAAACTAAAGACAGCATTTTTGTAGTTTCAACCATTAAAGTCAAGTTTAAAAATCGGCTTTTTTCTGATTACTTACAGACCGTTTGTTTTTTAAGCACACTCCCGTTCTTTGCATTCTTTGTAGTTTGTTTATTTATAACCAGTTAGCATGTAATTAATAAAATACTTTTATAAATCTAATAAATAAATTAAATGAATTGCTGTGGGTTTTTAATTCAATTGCCTCACTTTCAACTTAAGGCATGGATTAAATGATAAAAACACAATATTTTTATTGCTTATAAATCCCCCAATTCATCATTCACAAAGTTATTCATCCCACACGATGCCCCTTTTATCCTTTGTGCTAAAAAATGCATAGATTCTACTGTCAAAAAAGCGCAAAATTTTCAGCATAATTTTGCATGATCACTCTAACTTTGGGACTGAATTTATGATGAAGACGACGATTGCTCGCACTGCCTGTATTTTATCTAGCATGGCATTTTGCCTGACCAGTTTGGACCTTTCAGCGAAAGAATATTACAAATGGGTAGATGCAAAAGGTTCAACGCATTACACCACCACGCCACCGCCAAAAAATGCGCAGCGTAAAGGTAAAGTAAATACCTATGGTGCAACAACGACTACGCAATCAACTCCAGCAAAAAACCAAGAAGAGGTTTCACGTGAAGCCGAACAGTCGAATGAACAAAATGAGCAACTAGCGGAACAACAACGCGAAGCCAATGCAGCGCTCCGCCAAGGTCAAGCCGTAGCCTCCGCACCACAATAATTTACGCCAAAGTCTGCAATTTTGACTTAAATTATTTACATCTACACAGCATCGCAAAATTCACTCTAGGCGTATTTTGCGCTATGCTGTAGCACAAACTTTTTAACCGTTATTTCTATTTACGTTTATGACTACTCACATTGACCCTGAATATCAAGCCAGTGCGATTGAACCTACAGTCCAACAAGACTGGGAAAATCGCAAAGCCTTTAAAGTTGCCGACCAAGTAGAAGGGCCACGTCGTTATATCCTCTCTATGTTCCCTTATCCAAGTGGCAAACTGCATATGGGTCATGTGCGTAACTACACCATTGGTGATGTGATCAGCCGTTTCCACCGTTTACAAGGTGAAACTGTGCTACAGCCCATGGGTTGGGATGCTTTCGGTTTGCCTGCTGAAAATGCGGCGATTGCCCATCAAGTCGCTCCTGCAAAATGGACTTTTGAAAACATTGATTACATGCGTAATCAGCTTAAAAAGTTAGGTCTTTCTGTAGATTGGGATCGTGAATTTGCAACTTGCACACCTGAATACTACCGCTGGGAACAATGGTTATTCGTTCAGCTTTATAAAAAAGGTTTAATTTACCGTAAGCTTTCAACAGTGAACTGGGACCCTGTAGACCAAACTGTTTTAGCAAACGAACAAGTTGAAAATGGTCGTGGCTGGCGTTCTGGTGCATTGGTCGAAAAACGTGATATTCCAATGTACTACTTCCGCATCACTGACTATGCGCAAGAATTACTTGACGATTTAGAAACATTAAAAGACGGCTGGCCACAGCAAGTTTTAACCATGCAACGTAACTGGATTGGTCGCTCACAGGGTATGGAAATTACCTTCCCTTCAGCGAATCCAGACGTTTATGCAGATGGTTTAACTGTATTTACCACTCGTGCTGACACACTCATGGGTGTGACTTATGTTGCGGTTGCAGCAGAACATCCGATGGCACTTAAAGCTGCGGAAAACAACCCAGAGCTTGCTGCATTTATTGAAGAATGCCGTATGGGTTCTGTTGCAGAAGCTGATCTTGCGACTGCTGAAAAGAAAGGCATGGCAACTGGTCTTTCTGTGAAGCACCCAGTTACAGGTGAAGAAGTTCCTGTTTGGATCGCAAACTACGTCTTGATGTCTTACGGTTCAGGTGCGGTGATGGCAGTGCCTTCACACGATGAACGTGACTTCGAATTTGCCAACAAATATGGCTTAACCATTAAGCAAGTGATTGATGCCAAAGGTGCAGACGATGCAGACTTTGACGCAACAATTTGGCAAGAATGGTACGGTTCTAAAGAAGGCAAACTGGTGAATTCAGGCGAATTTGACGGTTTAGATTTCCAAGGCGCATTCGATGCATTCCTTGCAAAACTTGAGCCTCAAAAGCTTGCAAATGTAAAAGTTCAATTCCGTTTACGTGACTGGGGTGTTTCTCGTCAGCGTTATTGGGGTTGTCCAATTCCTATGATCAACTGTGAAAAATGTGGTCAGGTTCCAGTACCTGAAGAACAACTTCCAGTTGTATTGCCAACGGACGTGGTTCCAGACGGTTCAGGCAATCCACTCAACAAAATGCCTGAGTTCTATGAAACCACTTGCCCATGCTGTGGTGGCGACGCTCGTCGTGAAACAGATACGCTAGATACCTTTGTAGAATCGTCTTGGTACTATGCGCGTTACGCATCTCCAGACTTTACGGATGGCATGGTGAAACCTGAAGCGGGTCAAACTTGGTTACCTGTGAACCAATACATCGGTGGTGTTGAACACGCAATTCTTCATTTACTTTATGCACGCTTCTTCCACAAATTGATGCGTGATGAAGGCGTCGTTCAAGGTAACGAACCATTCACCAACTTGCTTACTCAAGGTATGGTGCTTGCGGATACTTACTACCGTGAATCAGAGTCAGGTAAGAAAACTTGGTTTAACCCTGCTGACATCGATTTAGAACGTGATGAAAAAGGTCGTATCATTTCTGCGAAATATCAAGGTGATGGTCAAGACGTCGTGGTTGGCGGTCAAGAAAAAATGTCGAAATCAAAAAATAACGGTATCGACCCGCAAGCGATTATTGATCAATACGGCGCAGATACTGCGCGTGTGTTCATGATGTTTGCTGCGCCACCAGATCAATCACTTGAATGGTCAGATGCAGGTGTTGAAGGTGCAAACCGTTTCTTAAAACGTGTATGGCGCCTAGCATCTGGTTTCCTTGAACAAGGGAACTCTGCTGCAAACATCGACAAAGCGACACTATCTACCGCTGCACAAGACTTGCGTCGTAAAACACACGAAACCATTCAAAAAGTGGGTGATGACATTGCACGTCGTCACGCCTTCAACACCGCAATTGCTGCGATGATGGAACTTTTGAATGCAAACAATAAGTTTGAAGCCAAAGATGACAATGACGTTGCCGTTGCACGTGAATCAATCATTACCCTTCTAACTTTACTTGCTCCGTTTGCACCACATTTAAGCCAAACCTTATTGGCTGAGTTTGGTATCGAATTAACATCAGCACGCTTCCCTGCGGTAGATGAATCTGCGCTGACTCGCAATACACAAACGATTGTAGTGCAAGTGAACGGTAAACTTCGTGGCAAATTAGAAGTGTCTGTCGATGCCTCTAAAGATGACATTTTGGCACAAGCAAAAGCATTACCTGAAGTTCAGCAATTCTTGGCTGGTCCAACCAAGAAAGAAATTGTGGTGCCGAATAAATTAGTGAACTTGGTGGTTTAAATTCCTTATATTTCCTTCTCCCTTTGGGAGAAGGTTGGGATGAGGGTAATTAACCTCTCCCTAACCCTCTCCTATGAGGAGAGGGAACAAAAGGATTTCACAATTCCCAAACAAAGCCCGTTGCGAGTCAACGGGCTTTGACTTTACAATCCACACAGGATTTCAACATTATCCCTTCGGGAAACAGAGGACACTTTATGCACTTGGTTCAACGTGTTGCTGCAATTGTATTAACTATGGGCCTGAGCGCAGGCATGGTCGGTTGTGGTTTTCATTTAAAAGGCACCAACCCTGCTGCTGTACCTGTAGCCTATTCCAATATGCGATTGGCACTTCCTGAAGATACGGATGACTTACATGAAAAGTTAGCGATTTATTTAGGTTCTGCAGGCGTGCAATTGAGCAATAATCAAAATGCCTATGTCTTACATGTGTTGGATTACACTCCACGACGTTTAGAACTCAATGGTAAATTGGTTGAAACTTTACTGCGCTTGAATGTGACGTTCCAAATTGAAGATGCTCAAGGTAACCCTGTGACAGAACCCCGTACATTGATGGCAACACGTAGCTACCAATACGACGTAGCAACCGTGAACACTGATGACCAAGAAGAAAAATATTTAAAACAAGTGATTATTGATGACATTGCACAACAGATCGTGCGCCAAATTTCATCAAACCGCTTACCAAAAGCGAATCCACTAACTGCACCGACCAAAGCTGAGTAAGAACCATCCATGAAACTTGACTATCTTCAGGCATTAAAACGTGTAGATGAAGCGCAAGGTGCCTGGGTGCTACATGGTCAAGAGCCATTACTTGAACAAAATCTCCTCGATGCATTTCGTAAGAGTTGGAACGCTAGAGAAATCGAGCGTCAACGGTATGACATTAGCTCTGCTGCTGATTGGAAAAATGTCTTTAATGCTTTAAATAGCTTGTCATTATTTTCCAGTCAACTGGCAATTGAGGCACATGGCAGCATTAAACCCGATGCCAATGGACTAAAACTGTTAAAAAGCTATTTACAGCAAAATGAAAGTAACTTGCTGCTCGTGGTCATGCCGAAGCAAGACAGTGCGAGTTTAAAGACCAGTTTTTTCCAAACCATTGATGCCAATGGAGTCAATGTTGCACTGACTGCAAACTACCCTAAAGATCGTCAGCAAATTTTGGCCGTTGAAGCACAAAAGCTTGGCATTCAACTCGCCAATGATGCTTGGCAATGGCTAGAACAGCATCATGAGCACAATTTACTGGCGGCAAAAAATAGTTTAATGCGTGTCGCAGATACTTTTCCTGAAGCAGAGATGATTCAGATTGATCATCTGTACTCTTGCTTACAAGATCAGTCACGCTACACCACCTATGATTTAAATGATGCCATGCTGCAAGGCAATTTGGCGCAATCAATTAAAATTTTTCAATACTTAATCGCTTCAGGCGAGCCGATGTCGCTGATTTTATGGAGTATCAGTAAGGAAATGCGTTTGCTGATGCAACTGTTTGAGCAGCCACAAAATGCCTTGCAAATTGGTATTTGGAAAACCAAAGTCGGGCTGTATCAACAAGCGTTACGCCGTTTAAATGCGAACGATTTTTTGACTTGGCCTGCCCTATTACTTCGTTTAGACGCGTCAATAAAAGGTTTAGGTCATGAAAATCCTGAGCACTTGGTACAACAAGCTATTGCCAGCTTGTGTGGGCGCAGACTCTTCTAGTCTAATAAAAGGCTGTAATAACTTGCATTGCAGTATAAAAGAATAATTATCATTACTGTTTGTTCAAAAAGTTCACAATTTATCCGTATTTAAATCTTATAATTCAATCATCTTTATAAACTTTTAACTGCCAATCATGCCAAAAATAAAACCAGCAAAATTGATCGTAGCCATCATCGTTGCTTTGGCAATCGCTGTCACTGCATGGCATTTCCTAAAACCTAAAGAAACTCAGCCGCAATATATTACTGCTGAAGTGAGTCGTGGTGACATTGAAAACTCTGTACTTGCAACAGGTGTACTTGAAGCAACCAAAATGGTGAGTGTTGGTGCACAGGTTTCTGGTCAGGTGAAAAAGATGTATGTGCAGCTCGGCGATGAAGTGAAACAAGGTCAGCTGATTGCCCGTATTGACTCGGTACGTCAGGAAAATGATTTAAAAACTGCAGAAGCCAGCATCAAAAACCAACAAGCGCAATTGGCAGTTAAACAAGCAAATCTTGCAAAAGTCCAAGCTGAATATAATCGTCAACAAGCAATGTACGCTCAAGACGCGACTAGTCGTGCAGAACTTGAATCTGCGCTAGCAAGTTATAAAACTGCGCAAGCTGATATTGCAGCCATTAATGCACAAATCGAACAATCACGTTTAACTTTAGCGACTGCAAAAGAAGACTTAGGCTATACACAAATTGTTGCACCTATGGATGGAACCATCGTGGCGATTGTGACTGAAGAAGGTCAAACCGTAAATGCCAACCAAAGTGCGCCAACCATTGTGAAATTGGCAAAACTCGACACCATGACCATTAAGGCGGAAATTTCTGAAGCCGATGTGATGAAAGTCCAAGAAGGTCAAAACGTCTATTTTACAACCTTGGGCGACAGTGAAACAAAACACTATGCTACCCTGCGCCAAGTTGAACCTGCGCCAAACTCAATTAACACCGAAAGTAACAACAACACCTCTTCGTCTTCAAGTACTGCGGTTTACTACAATGCGTTATTTGATGTCCCAAATGAAGACGGTAAATTGCGTATTGATATGACTGCTCAGGTGTATATCATTTTAGATGAAGCCAAGAATGTCTTGACTGTACCTGCCGCAGCCGTTCAAACCTCGAACCGCCCACAACGTAGCCGTAATAATGCATCTGCAAATGGTCAATCTGCTGATAAAAATGCCATCGCAGAAGCTAGATCGAACAAAGACAATCCAAACCGTCCTAAACGTTTAGAACTGACTGAAGCTGAAAAAGCATTGGTCAAACAAGGTAAAGCCAGCGTTGCGATGGTTCGTGTACTACAAGCCGATGGTTCAGCTCAACCACAACAGGTATTACTCGGTTTAAATAACCGTGTGACCGCACAAGTGATCCGTGGCTTAAAACAGGGTGACAAAGTCGTGATTGCCGACGGTTCTGATACTTCAAATGATTCAGCGAAACGCAGCAACCGCGGTGGTGCTGGCGGCCCAATGAGAATGTAATCATGAGTCAAAATCAGACGCCTCTACTTGAGGTCAATAATCTGACGCGTGAATTCCCTGCCGGTGAAAGCACAGTCCAAATTCTAAAAGGGGTTAATCTTGAGATTTACCCAGGTGAGCTGGTGGCGATTGTAGGTCAGTCCGGTTCTGGTAAATCTACCCTCATGAACATTTTGGGGTGTTTAGATAAACCCACAAATGGCAGCTACAAAGTCAAAGGGCGTGAAACTCGTGAACTTGAACCAGATGAACTGGCACAGTTACGCCGTGAATATTTTGGCTTTATTTTCCAGCGCTATCACTTACTCGGTGATTTGAATGCTGCAGGTAACGTTGAAGTTCCCGCAATCTATGCCGGTGCAGATGCAACCGAACGCAATGCACGTGCCAAGCAACTACTAACCGATCTTGGACTGGGTGAAAAAACCCAAAACCGTCCGAGCCAACTCTCGGGTGGTCAGCAACAACGTGTATCGATTGCGCGTGCCCTCATGAATGGTGGCGATGTTATTCTTGCCGATGAACCCACCGGTGCATTGGATAAGAATAGTGGTATTGAAGTGATGCGGATTTTGCGCGAACTCAATGCCAAAGGTCATACCATTATTTTGGTCACGCACGACCATAATGTTGCAAAAAATGCGACTCGAATTATTGAAATTTCTGACGGTAATATCATCTCAGATCAGCCCAATGTACCTGAAACAGATGATGAACCTTTAGAAAAACAACAACTCGTTCCAAACACACAGAAAAAAACTTCAAGCTGGCGCTCTGCCGTTGACCGTTTAGGTGAAGCATTCCGTATGGCGATCCTTGCCATGAATGCACACCGGATGCGTACATTTTTAACCATGCTCGGGATCATTATTGGTATCGCTTCTGTGGTTTCTGTTGTGGCTCTTGGGAATGGTTCACAAAAGCAAATTTTAGAAAATATCAGCAGTTTAGGTACCAATACCATCACGGTGTATCAAGGTCGAGGCTTTGGTGATAATTCCAGATCCTCCCAAGTAAAAACATTGGTTCCAGCCGATGCGACAGCCCTTGCTGAGCAACCTTATGTCGATGGCGTTAGTCCTTCGGTTAATTCATCTGTCACAGCACGTTTTAAAGATACAGAAGCGTCGACCACAGTGAATGGCGTGAGTGAAGATTTCTTCTATGTCAAAGGAATGAACTTCGCTTCGGGTCAGCCTTTTGATAAAGAAAGCGTGACTGAGCAAGCGCAAGATGTGGTGATTGATAGTAATACTAAAAATACCTTCTTTGCCGATGGCACTAACCCAGTGGGTCAAGTGATTTTATTAGGCAGTGTACCGAGCCGTATCATTGGCGTGATCGAAGAACAAAAAAGCATGATGGGTAACTCAGATAGCCTGAATGTGTATTTGCCCTATTCAACGGTTATGAGTCGTATGCTGGGGCAGTCGAACGTACGTAGCATCATTGTTCGAGTAAAAGATGAATACCCAAGTGCTGCGGCTGAGAACGCCATATTGAACTTGTTGGTGCAACGTCATGGCGCGCAAGATGTCTTTACACAAAACTCCGATAGTATCCGTGAAACCATTCAACAAACCACTGCAACAATGACCTTATTGGTGTCTGCGATTGCGGTGATTTCATTGATCGTCGGTGGTATTGGGGTCATGAACATTATGTTGGTTTCGGTGACTGAGCGTACTCAAGAAATTGGTGTGCGTATGGCCGTGGGTGCCCGTCAAAGTGATATTTTACAGCAGTTCCTGATTGAGGCGGTGTTGGTGTGTATCTTAGGCGGTGTGCTTGGGGTTTTATTATCTTTAGGTATTGGACAATTGATTAGTCATTTTGCCGGTGGAACATTCCAAATGGCCTATTCAACGACGTCTATCGTTGCTGCATTTGTCTGCTCAAGTATGATTGGTATTGTGTTTGGCTTTATTCCTGCACGTAATGCCGCACAGCTTAACCCTGTCGATGCGCTTTCTCGCGAATAAGGAAATAATGATGCAAATGACCTTAACTAAACTTGCAAGTGCCTTCATTCTCGGAAGTAGCCTAGTCGGCTGTGCCGCTGTGGTTAAGACCCCGTATGAAGCTCCTGCAACACAAATCCCGACGCAATTTCAAAATGCGAAAGCCATGAGTCAGCAAGTTCATGCAGATACGTATGCTGACCAATGGTGGACATTGTTTAATGATGCTCAATTAAATCAGTTGGTGAATCAAGTTTTAGCTGCCAATACAGACCTCGCTGTTGCAGGTATTAATTTACAGCAAGCTCGACTAAAAGCTGGTTTGGCTGAAAATAAACAAGGGCCACGCGTGAGTTCAGGTGTTTCGACTGGACATAACTTTGACCTTAACTCAGGTGATGACTCATCAAAAGGTGTATCACTCAGTGGTGGCGTCAGTTATGAAGTAGATTTATTTGGTCGTTTGGCTAGCCAGACTGAGGCCGCAAAATGGGAAGCTTTAGCGACTGAACAGGACCTACAAGCCACTGCCCAAAGCTTGATTGCGACAACAGCAAACTTATATTGGCAGCTTGGTTATTTAAATGAGCGCTACAGTATTGCGCAGCAAAACTTAGCCAGTACGCAAAAAACCTATGACTTAGTCAAAGTGCAATATAAAGCCGGCGCTGTGTCAGGTTTAGACCTAACGCAAGCAGAACAGTCGGTCCAAAGTCAAAAATCGACCTTAAGCCAAATTGCCCAACAAAAACTGGAAACACGTACTGCATTGGCTGTATTGTTGCATCAACCTGTGCAACAACTGAATATTTCAGAGCCGCAGCGTTTACCTCGAATTGCATTACCGACGATTGCAGCAGGTTTACCTGCCGAGTTGTTGTCTCGCCGTCCAGATTTACAAGCGAGCGAATTAAGATTACGTAAAGCTTTGGCAAATAAAGATGCAACGAAAGCCAGTTATTATCCTTCAATCAGTTTAACTGGCAGTTTAGGTTCGAGCAGTACGTCTTTGAGTAATTTATTACAAAACCCAGCTTTGGCTTTGGGTGCAAGTTTAAGTTTACCGTTCTTGCAATATAATGATATGAAGAAAGACCTTGCGATTAGTGATTTAGATTATGAAAAATCTATTATTCAATATCGTCAGACCTTGTATCAGGCTTTTGCCGATGTGGAAAATGCACTGTCTAATCGTACTGAGTTAAGTCAGCAAGTTGCTTTGCAAGAGCGTAATGTGCAGCTTGCAGAAAAGACTGAACGCTTAACAGAAGTTCGTTATCGTAATGGTGCAATTGCGTTGAAAAACTTGCTGGATGCACAGGAGACCACACGTAATGCGCGACTGTCTTTGGTTCAAACCAAGCAAAGTCAATACAATGCTTATATGACTTTAATGCAGGCGTTGGGTGGTAGTCCGATTAAGCAGTTGCCTTAAGTTCTTTATAAAAAGCCCGAAAGGGCTTTTTATTTATCCATCATTTTAAACATCGTAAATTCAAAATTATCTTTTGCGCTGATTTCCTCTGGGCGCTCTAAATCCATTTTGTTTTTTCGTACTACATCTTCATGCCAAACGGGCAATGGTTTGATATGCAATAAAATTCTTCGTGCAACAAAGTTACACACATCAAATGGATAAGCAAATAAAGCTGGAACCCAATTATAATGATAAATGATTCGAAATGATTTCCATGTATCTCTCCAACTTTCTTTTGCACCCACGACCTTTTGACAATAGGTTAGTTGGGTAAACGGATCGATGGTACCGTACATAGGATGCGGTTTGGGGTAAAGCTCCTCTGGTCCTTTCATCATAAAATGACAAATAAAAGTCCATAAACCTTGAGTACGAAATATTCCAATCATTGGAAAGCCAATCACAAAGGTATGTTTTAGGATGCCGTCTTCGATGATATGTGCCCGAAGCTCTCGTAATGGAATGCCAGACAACCCAAAACTACTGCCCATAATATAAACTACATCTGTCCATTTCTTTTCTATATATTCTTGATCATTAATATAGAAAAAAACTTTACCTGTTTTTCTATTAAAAAGAACAGGCTTACAAATAGGTTGTTTATGATCATATTTAAAGTAAGGACGTAGAAATGCAACACAAGGAAGTCCTATTACAAAAAGTACAGCTATAAGGAAAAAAAAAGCCTCTCCTACACTAGAATTATCAAGAAAAGAAAGAATACCAATGTAGTAAAATAAAAATAAAAAGAGCCTGTAAATAATTTTGTGTAATTGCTTTTCATAAATTTAAAGGTGATTGCTTAAGCGGTCACCGAATTCAATAATAAAGCGGCTCATGGCTAAACGCCAGTCGCGAATAGGCATATTCCACTTT